>DAOVCZ010000097.1 GCA_030669775.1 Chloroflexota bacterium
CTTTCTTGTTGAACATCTTGCGTAATCAACATCTCATATATCCTAAACCAAGAGAGCTAAAACACAGACCGACCTTTCATGAATAGAAAATGACCCCTATTCAACTTCTCTGGAAAAGAGTGATCGAATTTGGGTCATTCAGTTAAATTTATATGTTTCTGGCTTACTAATAGTCGAAACTGATCAAGAATTGGATTAAGTACCTTCTTCCCACGAATTTAAATACGCGATCTGCTCTTCGGTCAAAGTATCGATATCAACTTTCATTGCGTCCAGCTTCAAACGAGCAATATCCTGATCGATCTCTTCAGGAACACTGTAAACTTTCTTACCCAGTACATCCGCATTTCTTACCATGTACTCCAAACTCAAGGCTTGGTTTGCAAATGACATGTCCATTACACTTGCCGGATGACCCTCTGCCGCGGCCAGATTGATCAGCCTGCCCTCAGCCAGGATATTGATGCTGCGATTATCTTCCAGGATATATTGCTCAACAAAGGGCCGCACAAGCCGTTTTTCTATTGCCATCTTCTCCAATGCCGGGATATTAATCTCGACATTGAAATGACCCGAATTTGCTACAATCGCACCGTCTTTCATCAGCTCAAAGTGGTGCTTATCGACCACATTGATGTCGCCGGTCAGGGTCACGAAAATGTCACCGATCCTGGCTGCCTCAGACATCGGCATTACCCGGAAGCCATCCATAACGGCCTCCAGAGCGGGTAGCGGATCAACTTCAGTTACAATCACATTCGCGCCCATCCCGCGCGCCCGCATGGCTAATCCCCGCCCACACCAGCCATACCCTGCTACGACGAAGTTTTTTCCCGCCAGCAGGATGTTTGTAGCCCGAATGATTCCATCAACTGTGGACTGACCGGTCCCGTAGCGATTATCGAATAAATGCTTGGTCATTGCGTCGTTGACCGCTATAACCGGGAATGCCAACGCGCCATCTGCAGCCATCGCCCGCAGACGAATGACTCCCGTGGTTGTCTCCTCGGTGCCCCCAATTACATTATCAAGCATTTCACGACGGTCGGTATGCAGTGTGCTCACCAAGTCCGCCCCATCGTCCATGGTAATATTTGGGCGGTGATCGAGTGCCGCGTTGATATGCTTATAATAGGTGACATTATCCTCTCCCTTGATCGCGAAAACAGGGATTTCGAAATTGGTGACCAAAGCAGCAGCCACGTCATCCTGAGTAGAGAGTGGATTGGAGGCAGTAAGCACGACTTCAGCGCCGCCATCATGCAAAGTATGCATTAAGTTCGCAGTTTCTGTGGTGACATGTAAGCAAGCTGAAATGCGCATACCTTTAAGAGGTCGTTCCTTCGCAAAGCGCTCACGGATCAGGCGCAGGACAGGCATTTCACGTTCTGCCCAGTCGATTCTCCTTCGGCCTCCTTCAGCCAGCTTGATTTCCTTAATATCATAATTCTCCATCTTGATCTCCAAAATTCTTCTAGATTGTTCCTGCACGCAGGTTCTTTTTATTTATGAGTTAATCAATGCGTCCAATATTCCCTGGTCATCAAAATGCTCGCGGAAGCGCGCCACCAGCTCAGATGGGGTGAAGGAATGACCTTGCGGTCCTTCTTGCTCTAGACAAAATGCGGCTGCCACAGCTCCTATCTGAGCGCATATTTCCAAATCCCACCCGCGCGCGTATCCGGCTAGAAAACCACCGCGAAATGCATCACCCACCCCCGTCGGATCAATGATCTGATTTGGTGGTACTACTGGGATTCTCAACTCCTTTTCTCCCTGATAGATGACAGAACCTTCCTCCCCTAGGGTCACCACAGAGAATTGAGTAAGGGCATTGATCTGTTCTGCAGACAGCCCCGTCCGCTTCTGGATCATCCTGAATTCATATTTATTGACGAATAATGCCAGAGCTCCCTCAATTCCTTCTTTGAGCTCATCATCGGTGAGACGGGGAATTTGCTGGCTGGGATCATATATGTATGGGATGCCTGATTGCTTGCATTCTGATACATAGCGAACCATCGCCCGGGGATCATTGGGTGAGATTAATACCAATTCAGGTCGATTGCCTTCCATTTCATTTAACGATAAATCGCTCGCGGCCGTCATAGCTCCAGGGTAAAAACTGGCAATTTGCGCATTTGCCAGGTCTGTATTGGCAAAAAATGAGGCAGTGAATTCCCCTTTGATCAGCCGGATTCCGGAAGTATCCACACCACTTCTTTCCAGTGCGTCTCGGTACTCCGCGAAATCTTCACCAGCAGTGGCAAACAAACGCGGTCGCTCTCCCAAAAGAGCTAATGTGTAGGCGATGTTTGGCACGATGCCTCCCGGTTGGCGGACCATGCTTTCCACCAAAAAAGATAAACTGAGACATTCCAGGTTATCAGGCAGGATATGATCCTGGAAATATCCGGGAAATTTCATCAAATAATCAAAAGCAATTGAGCCAGTTAGCACGATTTCCATTTGGTCAGTCTCCCTCGAGTCAAAGTTTAGCGTTGACTCTCCATAACAGCTTTGGGGAGATTAATTTCAAATGGGGGGTAGACAACCCCATTCTCAGTTACAATCCCCGTAATCAAGCGGTGCGGTGTTATATCGAAAGCAGGATTTCTTGCCAAAGCTCCTGCCGGGGCTACTGGTTCTCCTTTGACCTCAAGATCTAAAACCTCACCGGGATCTCGCTCCTCGATCGGGATCTGGTCCCCCTTAACCAACAAAAGATCGACCGTAGAGGTTGGCACAACCGCAAAGAATGGGACCTGGTTATCCCTGGCCGCCAACGCCAACATGTACGTGCCGATTTTGTTCGCCACATCTCCATTGGCAGCTACCCGATCAGCACCTACCAACACCCGGTTGACTTTCCCACTGCTTAAGAAAAATCCTGCCGCATTATCAGTGATGATCTCATACGAGATTCCGTATTGCTCAAGCTCCCAGGCTGTCAGGCGCGCGCCCTGCAATCGCGGACGGGTCTCATCGACCAATACATGGGGGTTTTTACCTTGTTCATGCGCCATCCTGATCACTCCCAAAGCCGTGCCCCAATCAACAGTCGCCAGGGCACCAGTGTTGCAGTGATGGATCACGGTTTCACCTTCTTGCATCAAACCTGCCCCATACGCAGCCATCCGTTTGTTGATCTCCACATCCTCATCAGCAATGCTCTGTGCCTGATCGAGCAGCGCAGCTCGCAGCTCGCGAACATCATCCATAACAGGATTATTGGCAACCTGCAGCATGCGCTCGACCGCCCAGGTCAGGTTGATGGCGGTTGGGCGAGCCGCCTGCAAGGTCTCAGCCGCAGCGGCCATATCATCCCGCAATTCTACAACCTCACCGGCCGGCGATGTGTGGGCAGCCAATGCCATCCCAAACGCAGCTGTTGCTCCAATCGCCGGAGCCCCACGCACAACCATCTGCTGAATGGCATCCGCCACCTGATCGTAGCTGTCAAAACTGACCTCCCGGTATTCACCAGGCAGCAGCCTTTGATCGATCATCCTAACTTGCTGATGCGTGTAATCCCACTTAACTGTCCGCACGTCTCACCCTTTGAAAGCGCCCCCTTCTGCCAGCCTCCTCCGTGAAAAGCGGACTGAGTTTAACATGTATAAGATACTTTGTCAAAGCATTGAATTGTGGGGCGTTCGCGCTTACATTTTACCCGTTGTCCCCCCGTTTTCCGCCTCCAACCAGCCCTCGAGCAGTCCGCGCAGGCGCTGGACCTCCTTGTGCTCCTCAAGCAGCATCGCCAGCAAAAAAGTTTCAAAGGGCAGCGCGTGAGCTGCATAGGCTGCCGCGGCCAGGTGTTTGTGGGCTGCTGCAAACAGGTCATCCAGCGCCAGCTGGTCGCTGCGTCGTAATGCACGCCGGAAGCGGGAAAAGGATTCTTGCTCTTGCAAAAAAGCTTGTGTGATCGAAGGTAGTGTGCGTCCCATAAGCAGTCAGAAAAACCTTTCGTAACCCATTTTCTCCTGAGTTGTTTGCCTCAGAACAATCGGGGAGGCGGTTTAGGCACGTTCGGCTCCAGTGTCCAGACCTGACCGGCAGCCTCCAGCAACACGTTCAACAGCTCGGGGCGGCTTTCAGGTGGACCAGGGCGAACGCTGATGGCAACCGGCGCCAGATAATTCAATCGCTGCAGTTGAGCAAGACAAATCCGCAGCAGGCGCAGACTCTCTGCCGTCGATACGTTCTCGTCGTAGAACGTCGACAGCAAATCCAGAACCAGCGTAGGAACCGGCTGAGTGAGTGTTTCCTTCAACAAAGCCACCAGCTGGTAGCAGGTAAAAGCGCGCGCCAGGTGAATGCGCTCCAGAACAGCTGGTAAATCCGCTGTCTGACCACCCAGAGCATGCCCAACCGCCAGATTGCACCGGTAGACATCAAAACGATTGCCACCATCCAATAGGCGCAAGGCACCCCGGCAGGCCAGACGGGCTATCAGATCCCACATGATCGCACCTCCCGCATGCGGCGCTATAACAAGCAGCAAATCACCTGGAACTGGATTGAGTAGCGTGTTCACACCCCTAACTTAGCCCAATTCAGAGCGAAAAACAATCCCATTTGCAGGGGAGAGGTAGGGAATGATCGGGGTACCCGCGCGGGTGAACCAGATGTAGTGGAGAGAAATGACCTGGTAGCCAGATATGCCGGTCAATAGTGGTGCGGTTTTCTTCACTGAAGCCAGGCGCTGAAGTCCCAGTCAGCCAGAGCTCGACGCAGCTCAGCCTTGCTGTGCAGATCAAATTTGCGCAGCACATTACGTACGTGCGTCTTGGCAGTTTCCGGGGTTATCATCAGCCTGGCGGCAATCTGGCGGTTGGTAAAATTCAGGCAGGTCAGGGCTGCCACCTGTTGTTCGCGGGGAGAGAGAAACTGCCAATGAGCCACAAGCCCATCATCCACCTGGCGCTGCGCTAAGGCCGAGCTGAGCAATTCAAAAACGACCTCGCCGGTACGGCGCTGTTCGCGCTCGGCGATGGTTTGCAGGGATTGGAGCAGATCCTCATCCGCATGGAACGCCAGGCGTGACGAAGGGGCATAGCCCAGAACGCCCAGAATGCGTTGCCAGATAGTCATAGGAGCAAACCTTTACTCGTCAGGACAACCGATAAGTATATTATAATAGAACATTTGTTCGCTAGTCAAGGAATCCTGCTCTGAAAAGAAAAACCCGCAAGCTGTTGTTCATTGGCCTGCGGGTCTTGGGTGCTAGTGAACTTTTGTGAAACGCCGTTTGCCGGCCTGCAGCACACCAGAGTGCGGAAAAGGTTGGTTGGGATCGTCAAGCACCTCCCCATCCAGGCGCACCCCATTCTGGTTGATCAGGCGTCGTCCCTCACTGCGTGATTTGACCATTCCACTGGCCTCTAATACGTCGAGTACACTCTGACCTGACTCGAGTGAATACTCTGGCATATGCTCAGGTAGATCACGTCGTTGAAAGACGCGCACGAAATTTTCCTCAGCTAGTGCAGCGCTTTGTGAGTCATGGAAAATCTCCACGATCTCACGCGCCAGCTTCATTTTTACGTCTCGTGGGTGCAGGCTTCCATCTTCAATTCCAGCCTCCAGGTTTTCTATCTCCGCCGCTGAAAAGCGAGTCACCAGACGGAAATAATTACCCATCGCCTTGTCCGGGAGGCTCATCACCTTACCATACATATCATCCGGAGGGGCCAAGATCGGGATATGGTTTCCGAGAGATTTGCTCATGCGGACTTCACCGTCGGTGCCGGGTAATATGCCCATGATGATGGCAATGTTGGGTTTCTCACCCAGGAAGGTCATCACCTTACGCGCCGCAGTGACGATGTTAAATAGCTGATCCGTACCACCAACCTGCACATCCGCTCGTAATGAGTAAGCATCATATCCCTGCATAATGGCGTAAAAGGTTTCATGTAAGAAGACTGCGTCGCCTTTTTCCCAGCGCAGCTTGAAATTTTCTCGTGCGAGAAACTGTTGGATGGTGAAATTGGATGCTAAATTGATCAAGTCGGCGAAAGTAAGCCGTGAGAGCCATTCAGCATTGTAGCGAATAGTGGTCTTATCATGATCCAGAATCTTGTATGCTTGCTGAGCATATGTATGTGCATTATATTCAACTTGCTCAGGCGTCAGTTGAGGGCGTAGCTTGTTTTGATCTGAAGGATCACCGATCAAAGATGTGTAGGTTCCGATCAAGAATGTCACATCATGACCTAACTCTTGAAACTGGCGCAGTTTTCGCATGGTAATGGTATGACCAAGATGTAGATCGGATCTGGTTGGATCATAACCGCAGTAAACCTGTAGTGGACGGTCTTCCGCCTCTGCTTCAATTAATCGTTGGCGCAATTCATCAGCCATCGATTTCTTTAGATCTTCATCGCCATACTCGGTACCGCGCATCAGGTATAAAACTTGTTCTTCGATATTCATCTTTCACCTCCTCAATATCTCACCTGGAAGACTTTTTCCAGGAAATGTCATTCTGTCCTAATGCCTCTCAGGACCTATATAAACAAAACGCGCCCTCTGCGCAGAGGGCGCCATATGCCCATCGCAGAGATTTTATTCGCGTGAGTAATAATAACCTTCCTGCTGGCCTCCGACTTCGACTTGTTTGACCTCCCTCAATGCCGCTCGGTCAAGAATTTGTTCTAACACTCGATCGCCATCCACGAATCCCGTGCGGCCTAACACTTTACCATTCGCCCTCACTTCACCAAGCGTGTGAAATCCAAAGTATGACCGTTCGCCAATAACCTGTACCTTTTTCCCCCACTGGGCTGGCAAGACTCTCACTTCCTGGATCTCCTGCCACTTTAGTTGCACATGGCGTAAGCCGTTGCTGAAGAAGATGCTCGCAAAATCTAATTTCAAAACAGTATGTCGGTCCATCCAGTTACCTAAGCTCATACCTGATGCAATCAGGATTAGAGGTATGCCCAGGATCAGCAGCCAAAAAGACAATGGTTGACCGAGAAGGATTAACAGAATCCAGGTACCATTTACCAGTACTGCACTTCCCCAGGCGATCAATTCACTTCGTCT
>DAOVCZ010000184.1 GCA_030669775.1 Chloroflexota bacterium
GAACAAGTAAATAATTATATGAAAGTATTTTTTTTATTCCTGGATGGTATTGGATTGGGGGTTAATAACCCTGAGATAAATCCCTTCGCAAAGGCAGATATGCCCAACTTGCAGGGATTATTAGCTGGTAATAAACTGCTTTTGGACACGATCACCGCATCTTCTACGGATGGAATCAGGATCGATACCTCGCGTGCCACCTTGCTTGCTCTCGATGCAGGGTTGGGAGTTGACGGTTTGCCGCAATCTGCGACCGGTCAGGCTGCTTTATTGACGGGCATAAATGTGTCTGCAGAAATTGGATATCACTACGGTCCCAAGCCGAATCAAGATGTAGCGGCTTACTTGCGAAATGGAAATCTTTTTAGCTCTTTAGCTGATCAAGGTTACAAATCTGCTTTGCTGAATGCTTACCCCCCGGGGTATTTCTCTGCCATCCAGTCTGGCCGTCGTTTGTACTCCGCAATTCCATTAGCGGTTATCAGCGCGGGAATCCCATTGAAAACTCTTGATGACCTGCAAAATGGTCAGGCTATATCAGCTGATTTCACAGCGCAGGGTTGGCGGGATCGTTTAGATTTACCGGACACGCCTGTTTTGACACCCAATCAAGCGGGTGAACGGATGGCCGTATTGGTAAATGATTATGATTTGGCCTTTTTTGAATACTCGTTAAGTGATTACGCTGGGCACAGCCAGGATATGCAGGCGGCTCATAATCTTTTAGTAACTTTTGACCAGGTATTGGGTGGCTTGCTGGACAATTGGAAGGATCAAGAGGGGATAATCTTGATCACCTCTGACCACGGGAATATGGAAGACTTATCAACTCGCCGCCACACTGCAAATCCAGTCCCAGCATTGCTAGTTGGAGACCAGAAATTGAGAAGTGATTTCTCCACGGAATTGACTGATATCACAGGTGTAGCTGCAGCTGTAATGAGATTAATCCGTCAAGAGGCTTTATAATAGACTGCATCAGGAGGCCGATATGACTAAAGTCGCAATTGTCACCGATAGCACCAGCTGTATCCCTGAACCAATCTTGGAGGAGCTGAATATCCATTGGCTGCCTTATTACATTCACCGCGGAGAGGAAGAGTTGCGTGACATGGTGACAATTAAACCGGAGGAGTTCTACACCTGGCTTCAAACAGCCGAAGCTTTACCCCAGACCGCTTGTCCAGGACCAGGAGAATATCTCTCAATGTATGAGAAGCTGGCCAAGGAAGATGGGATCGAAGAGATCGTCAGCATTCACATGACCTCAAAAGGGAGTGGAGCATACCAGGCGGCTCATACTGCACAGGGCATGATTAAGGAAATCCTCCCAGACTTGGTGGTAAAGGTGGTCGACACACTCAATGTTTCAATGTGCCATGGTTGGATGGTGATCGAAGCTGCTCGGGCAGCTTTAGCTGGCAAGTTGTTGACTGAAATCGTTGACCGGATTACAGAGATGATCCCAGTGACTCGTATGCTGCAAACTGCGGATACATTGAAATACCTTTATATGGGCGGCAGGATAGGGAGAGCCAAACACCTGGTTGGAAGTCTGCTGAATTTAAAACCTTTGATCAGCATGGAGGACGGGATTGTCGTGGCGGTTGGTACGGCTCGCAGCAGAAGACGGGCATACCAGATGATGGTGGAAAAGATCGAATCTGTGGTTGGTCAAATGGGTAAGATTAAGGTTGCCTATGTCCACGCTGCTGCAGCTGAGGAGGCCGAAAAGATCAAGGAGTTGGTCGAGGCACGTTTTACTGTAGTCGAATCGTTCATCACGGATCTTTCTCCAGCATTAGGGGTGCATACCGGTCCTGGCACAGCTGGATTGTGTTACTATCCCCTCCGCGATTGGAATTTTGAATAATAAAGACAGCCAATAATTCCATCAGGGGGAGTATCCAAATAGCCATTCATTTTCATGCTGAATCATTCGTTATTGTGAGTAAACGACTTGAAACATCTCCAGTTCTTTTGTTAAATCGCTGGTGTCAACCAGCGTGACTAAACCCCCTGATTGATTCATCACATTAAATTGATAGTCTTGCTTGCTCTAGATATTCTAAGTCCAAAAAACCTCCGATCAATGTTTATCCGCGTCCTGAATTGACCGATTGAGGGTATAAGAATATCAAACGCAAGAATTGATTTATTCTGAGGGGAAAATCTGCCAATGGCGTTCCAGCGCGATCCGTCTTAATCCCTCATCCGGATAAGTGGCGATTGGATTGGCGACCATCTCGAGCATATAGCTATCAGATATGGAGTCTGCATACGCATAGCTGCCACCGTAATCGATTTCGATCCCTTTTCGTTCCATATAAGCCTGGGTAAGGGTTACTTTGTTGTCGGCAATGCATGCTGGCCCGCTGCTCCTCCCGGTATATCTTCCTTCATGGACTTCTAAATCAGTGCCAACCACCTGATCGGCTGCAATGTCCTTTGCAAGGCGCTGTAGGAGAGGCACAGGTGTCCCGGATACAAGAACGGTGAGATAGCCGTCTTCCCTGTGTTGTTTGAGAATCTGGCATGTATCCTGTCTCCAGTTATTCCTTACGTGAGTATCCGCGACCCAGTTCCAAACATGCTCTGCTTCTTCCAGCGTGTAGCCGCGTACATACCAGCCAAGATGAGCTGGCCAAGGTTTTCGGAATGTGCCATCAGAGATGATCCCCATTCTCCGGAATATATAGAGAGGAAAATGGTATGCCATATATGCCCGGTGGGTCCAACGGCGCTTGTTGTGGAAGGCAAAGTAATCCATGATCCCATGCCAGACATGGGCATCGGTCAGGGTACCGTCCAGGTCGAAGAAGGCAGCTTTTGTAGTAAAGGTCCACACTCCTTGTTGTTATGCCTGGTGCGCCGCAAAGTCAAGCAAGTTTGCGACGCACCAGGGTAGGGTAAGAATTCGGTAGAGGTTTATTCTGCAGTTTCAGCCGTGGTTTCTTTATGTTCGCGCACCAGCTCTCGGCGCAAGATCTTACCGACTGTGGTTTTGGGGAGCTCGTCGCGAAATTCTACCTGTGAGGGGACCTTATATTTCGCCAGCCTTTCACTGCTCCAGGATTTGATATCCTCCTCGGTGAGCGTTTCGCCGGGTTTGACCACAACCCAGGCTTTTACCGTTTCACCCCGGTAAGGATCTGGGACACCTGCCACACCGACCTCCAATACTTTGGGATTCTCTGAGATAACCTCCTCAACTTCACGCGGCCAGACCTGATAGCCGCCCGGTTTGATCAATTCCTTCTTGCGATCAACGATATAGAAATAGCCATCCTCATCCATGCGGGCGATATCTCCTGTGTACAACCAGCCCTCACGCAAGGCATTGGCTGTTTCAGTTGGCATGTTATGGTAGCCTTTCATCACCATAGGACCTTTGATGACCAGTTCGCCGATTTCACCGGTTGATAGATCGGTGACTTCATCATCCAGACTGACAATCCGGCAATCTACATCAGGGAGCGGCAGACCGATTGATCCGGTGCGGTTTTCACCCAGGAGGGGGTTGCAGTGAGACGCGGTTGGCGTTTCAGAGAGTCCATATCCTTCAAAGAGGACACCACCAGTCACCGCCTCGAAATTTTCTTTCGTCTCGCGCATCAACGGTGCTGAACCGGAGACACATGCCTTAATCGAGCTGAGATCGTATTTACCTGCCTGGACATCAGGGTGGTTGTTGATCGCATTATAGAGTGTGGGGACTCCTGGGAAGATGGTGGTCTTGTATTTCTGGGCGTTGCTTAACAGGTCATCCAAGTCTCTTGGATTGGGAACCATAACCAGCGCAGCCCCAGTGTTAATCCCAAACAGCATCCCTGCTACCAGGCCATACACATGGAATAAGGGGATAGCCATCAAGACCGTCTCCTGACCATCCTTCGCTTCCACCATCCAGCTGCGGATTTGCATGGCATTTGCGACCAGATTGCGGTGCAGTGCGATCGCAGCTTTTGGGATGCCAGTCGTGCCGCCGCTGTATTGGTAAAGGGCGTTATCGTCAGGTGATACATCAACTTGAGGGCGATCTTCCGGTTGGTGACTGTTTATTAAATCCTGCATCCAGTGATCACCCTCTGCAAGCTCAATGCGGAATCCTCCCTTCTTTTCCTTCGTCAACGTAAATAGAAAAGCCAGAATTGATGGAAGTGTTTCTTTTATATTCGTTACCACAACGGTCTTGATTTTTGTCTTCGGTTGAATTTCTTTGATTAAGTTATAGAAGTTGCTCATGACCAGCATAACTTCAATCCCAGCATCATTGACTTGGTGTTCTATTTCACGAGCTGAATATAAGGGATTTACTGCCACGACGATGGCGCCAAGTTTAAGTACGGCGAAAAAAGCTATCACGAATTGAGGTGTATTGGGCATAAATATCCCAACTCGGTCGCCTTTCCTGACTCCAATGCTTGCCAGGCCAGCTGCTAGACGATCTGTGAGCGCGTCCATCTCAATGTAGGTGATCTGCGCCCCTTTGAAAATAGTACATGCAGATTCCGGGTATTTTTTCGC
>DAOVCZ010000147.1 GCA_030669775.1 Chloroflexota bacterium
ATCATCGGACGCTCGCGCCAATTCTGGGCTCACTATTATCCATCACTGCAGAACTATTTTCCTGCTCAATTGGGCAATATCTCTCTTGAGGCTTTTTATAAAGCCATCAACAAGGTTAAGCCATCTCTGGTCCGTGTCGAAGCGGACGAAGCCACCTACAACATGCATATTATGTTGCGGCTTGAGCTGGAGATTGCATTAATTGAAGGTTCTCTCGAAGTGAAGGATCTGCCCGAGGCTTGGAATAACGGTATGCAGGAATACCTGGGTATCACCCCCCCTAACGATGCTTTGGGAGTTCTCCAGGATGTCCATTGGTCGCTGGATTTATTCGGTTACTTCTCCACATATGCTCTCGGGAATTTGATCGCAGCACAATTATGGGAATGTATGGCAGAGGATATCCCCGAGCTTGATGCTCAAATCCAACGCGGAGAATTCAATGAATTAACTTCATGGATGAGGGAAAAAGTTCACCGTCATGGGGCAAAATTCGAACCCCAGGAACTGGTCCAGCGTATCACCGGTAGCAAGATCGATCAGCGTCCATACATGCGCTATCTGACCAACAAATACACAGAGATATATCAGCTATAACCACCATCTTGGGAGACCAATAATTATGGCCCGTATATTATTTGTTGATGATGATCCGCTAACTTTAGAGACATTGAAAAGATCTGTCGAATTATTCGGCCATGAGGCGCTTCTCGCCAGCTCTGGGGAGCAGGCCCAAACATTGGTTGCCAATCAAAAACCTGACCTGATTTTGACGGATATGATGCTGCCAGACATGGATGGTTTGTCGCTGGTAAAATCTCTGAAGAATACTCCAGGTGCTGCGGAAATCCCTATCGTTGTTTTATCCGCCAGTCCAGAAGTAGATGTCAGCGAGATATCACTGGCTGCGGGTGCAGAAGAATTCCTAACAAAACCAGTTCGCTTGCAAACGCTGCAGGATGTGATCCAGCGATATACTGGCGAATGATCATCTCCTCATTGACCAGGATATCCCAACATTGTTAATAAAACATGTCAGCACTTAAGTTATCCCATGTTTTCATGTTCGTCTTGGTCATCAACATGCTATCCAGCTGTAGCACTATGGCTGAAACTCCCATCCCAACTCTCTACCCAACCGAATACATCCCTACGGTAATTGCCATGACCTTAGAAGCTCAAGGGATCGAGCTGCCATCAAACGATCCGGCGACAGATTATGTAGAATCTCCCACCATGCCAGCCCCCACCCTCGAGCCACCCGCAACACCAACGCCATCACCAGGACCGATCGAATTCACAGCCACTCCTTCGTCCACTCCAATCCCGACTAAACCTGCTCAGAACTCTCCACCCCCAGTAAACATCCCGCAATCTATCAATCAGATCATCAGTCCGGGCTCTGGCTCAAAAGTTATCTCACCTTTTATTCTCAGAGCAGCAGTCAAACTCGGCCCGAATTCCGTCGTCCGCATTGAACTGTTGGGTGAGGATGGTCGATTATTGATGCGTGAGGTTCGCAGATATCAATCCCTGCAAAATGAATGGATCAGCTTGGGTAGCGAAGTTGCTTACGGGATCAATGCTGTCGCTGAAGCCGGGCGGCTGCAGATCAGCATTGAAGATGAACACGGCAGGCTTCAATCTGTCTCATCCGTAGATTTAATATTGCAATCGATGGGAAACCAGGATCTCTACCAACCTGTAGATCATCTCGAGAATATTGTCTTGGAATCACCCAAACCAAACAGGTTGATTCAAGGTGGAACAATGCGAGTCGCTGGTCTGGCACGTCCCCGATCAGGACAACCATTGATGATCGAGATCGTATCCGGCGATGGTAAAATCGTTGGCACCAGACAAATCTCAGTGAACCCACAGCCGGATAGTTCGTACGGGACTTTCGCTATCGATGTCCCCTATAGCGTAGATTACACAACCCGGGTGCGTGTGCAGGTCTGGGAACCTGGCGAACACATTCCAGGCATCGTTAATCTCTCAAGTGTGGAGGTACTACTCAGTCCGTGAAATTCTACCTTTTAGCTGTTGCTTTAATTCTGATAACCTTCTTCGCTGCTGCATGCGACAGTCCAACACCCACCGTAGAGGTCCAACTGCCGTCTCTACCAACGCCAGATGTTCCACCAATAACAGAAATTGACGATGCCATTACCCGTTGGGAAAACAGCAATACCACCGATTACTTTATTGAAGTTGATGAAAGAAACCGGGATGCGCAATGGATAATCAGAATGGTGGTTGCAGAGGGTCAAATTCGGTCTGCTCAGCGACTAGATTTGGATGCGGAAAGGAATTTGGGAGAACCCTATAGTATTTCACATGAAGAAGCCCAGGCTTATATTGTAGAATCATTATTTCAGAGGGTCCGGGAAGATGCCCTCGGCGAGGGTCCATCTCTCATTAATATGATGACTGCGTTTGACAATTTGCTAGGTTTCCCGCTTTATGTATATAGCGAAGCCTTACCATCTTATACGGATACAGGAACCCTTGAGTTAAACCGCCAGCACAGCTATGACTTGACCGTCCAGGTAAAAACTTTGCTGGAAGATACCTATGGAACAGATCAACAACCGATCTTCACCCTCATCCGTAGTGACGGTCCTGACGCATTGTGTAACAACTTGAGGATATACCCAGATGGTTCTTCAATTTACTTGGATGATTGCAGAAATGAGTTCTGGCAAATACCGACCCCAGAAAGCCGCCTGGCTCTACTGAATGAACTAAGATCCTCGTTTGCCAGTTTGGATGATCTGCGCATAGAAGATGGCCAGACCCAACGCTTGATCATGATGGGAACGAGCGGAGGCACCCCGAATACCTCCACCCTCGAGGAAGCCTGGCAGCTATCGGAAGAACTTCACGAGATACTCTCCGAACCCACTGGATTAGGCTTAGTGATGTCCTACATCTATAATGGTGATTTTTTTGGATTCGATGTATTCAACAAAGTCGCGTTACCCTCCCAATTGATTAAGAGAGGGGAATTGCGCGGCGCTGTGCTGACACCGAATGGCGATCTTCTGGCATTTAGCGACGATGATGGCTTAAGTATTTTTGATATCCAAAGCCAGGGATCGACGCTGCTGCTCCCGATACCTGAAGATGGTTATTACCTGCCTCGCTCATGGTCAAATTCCGGTCGATTGCTGGTGTCCCATATTCCGGAAAGTGAAAGTGAGCCGATCCGCCATGGTTGGATATCCCTGGAGGGTAAAACTTATCGCGAATTGCCCATACCGGAGGGAGGTCGCGGCTACGGGTGTGATTCTGGAGCTGTTTGGTCACCAGAGGGGAACGCATTAGCAATCACCGGCCTGGAATACGGAGAGCCATGCAACGTCAGCCCGGGAGTAACCATCGTAGACTTACCCTCTAATAGAGCGCAAGTCATTACTGCCCCCACGATAAATGCGATCGAGGAAGATGGCAGCACCTTGATCGCCGGCGCGTATACACCTGCCTGGTCGCCAGATGGTACCTGGATCGCCTTTGGTCTCGATCAAGATCCAACCGAGGCTGCCACCTTCCCAACCCGTTTATACCGCGTCCATCCCGATGGAAGCAATTTAACTCCGCTAACGAGTAATTCTCAAGGCTATGCAACTCACCCTGTATGGGCACAAGATGGCTCACTTTATTATGGTTTGAGTGGAGCGGGCGCGGATATGGATGGTCTTTATCAGTATCTCCCAAGTGAAAACACCCACGTGTTACTCCTGCCAGGCTCAGGCATCCACCCCTTGAGCATCTCTCCTGATGGAGATTTTCTGCTCTTTGAACAGGAACAGGTATTAAAGATCTGGCGAGTGCGTCTTCAGGAGATTGTTGCGGAAATTGCTGGCGAGGAGGATAAATACCCATCTTTCGCAGGCTGGATTATCATAGAAAGAAGTCAGTAAGCAAATTATTTGGAGCCAGGAAATCCATTAGGAGAAATTTATGGTGAAACAACCCTTTCCTTCTAAACGAGCTCCCGCATTCGCGGATGTTCCCGATGAAAAGTGGAATAATTGGCGTTGGCAATTAAGCAACCGTATCAACACCCCTGAAGAATTTGAAAAAGTGTTTCCACTCACTGATAGCGAGCGAAAAGCACTGAGTGCAGCTCATTTGTTTCGCGTTGACATCACCCCTTATTTCATCTCACTGATCGACCCCGATGATCCGAACGACCCCATTCGCAAACAGGTCGTCCCCACTGAAATCGAAATGACGCCTTTTACCGCCATGATGGAAGATTCTCTTGCGGAAGACCGTCATTCTCCGGTGCCCGGTCTTGTCCACCGTTACCCTGACCGGGTGTTGATGTTGGTGACAACTCAATGCGCTTCTTATTGTCGTTATTGCACCCGTTCCCGCATCGTTGGCGATCCCTTAGCAACATTCTCGCGTTCCGAGTTCGAAATGCAAATCGAATATATCAAACGCACACCCCAAATCCGCGACGTGCTCCTGTCTGGGGGAGATCCATTGGTCCTCGCTCCCAAGATCTTGGAAGAGATTCTTGGTCGCTTAAGGGAAATTCCTCATATCGAGATCCTTCGTATAGGTTCACGAGTTCCTGTCTTCTTGCCCATGCGCATCACCGATGAGCTCACCGATATTCTCCAGAAATATCACCCCATGTGGCTCAATATTCACGTCAACCATTCTAACGAGATCACCGCTGAGCTGGCAGAGGCCTGCGATCGTCTGAGCAGGGCAGGAATACCGCTTGGCAATCAAGCCGTACTCCTGGCAGGGATAAATGATAATGTGCATGTGCAGCGACAGCTGGTACACGATTTGGTGCGTATGCGCGTCCGACCATATTATCTTTACCAATGTGATTTGGTTGAAGGTGCGGGCCACTTCCGCACACCGGTGGCCAAAGGGATAGAGATTATCGAGGGGTTGCGCGGCCACACCTCGGGGTACGCTGTACCAGTCTTTATCGTTGATGCGCCTGGTGGGGGGGGCAAGATCCCTGTCGGACCCAACTACCTGCTCAGCATGTCGGATCATAAAATCATTTTGCGCAACTTCGAGGGCTTCATCACCACCTACGAGGAGCCTGTTGATTACAAACCCGAAAATGCTGCTCAACCAACCCTGAAAAGGCCAGAGCCAGGGCAATCAGGTATAAGCGGTTTACTGGATGGCGAACATCTATTTATCAAACCAGAAAAATTTGACACGGTCCATGATCGCGGTGGTTTCCAGCATCGCCTGAAGGATGACAGCAAGTGGACTCCTCTGGGAATCGGCAGTGGTGATGAGGAAGAGAAAGATTCGGATCAAGAATAATCTTGGTTGAGTCGGCTGCCCTGCAATCATTAGCTTCATGGGGGTGTCTAAGAAGCCGGTTTTTGTCATGCTGAAAGCGTAGCGAATCCCGCCTCGCGGGACGAAGTGGCAGTCATGTCCTGAGTGTAAT
>DAOVCZ010000090.1 GCA_030669775.1 Chloroflexota bacterium
TATGATAACGCCGCGCACTAAATGGCGCTTTTCCAGCAGATAATTGAAATCTGGGATGATGTAATCAATCCCCAGCATATCGTTCTCGGGAAACATGATGCCTGTATCTACGACGAGAATGTTATCCCCGTATTCATAAACGATCATGTTTTTCCCGACTTCCCCTAGACCACCTAGAGGGATAATTCGAAATTTCTTATTACTCATTATTTATATTTTCCTCATCTACAACCCCCTCCTCACAGATATCTTATCTGGAAAAAAGAGGGTTGAAATAGTTTTTGTTGAAAATGATGTTCAACAATAATTACAAAAAAAAAGCCCCAGGAGGTTTCACCGACCGGGGCTTGCAATTTCTGTCCGATATCCAAGAAGATGTTGTTCTACATGGTATGCGGTATTCAATAGCAGGCCGGGGATCCGGCCGAGTGTCGAACTCGATAACAGGAGCCATTTTAGCATAGCTCCATCACTTTGTCAAAAGAAAAATGACAAAGAAAAATGGCGAGACAGACCGTATTGAGCTCGGCCAAGCCTCGCCATGATTGGAATAAAAATCAGCTATAGTTTAGTATTCGGGCATCGGTGGTGCAGCAGGTAATCCTTCCTTCTCGGGGATATCAGTGATCAGGGCTTCAGTTGTCAGGATCATGGCAGCGATTGATGCTGCATTCTCCAACGCGCCGCGAGTCACTTTCGCCGGGTCGATCACACCATCTTTGACCATGTCGACGTATATCTCGCTGAGGACGTTATAGCCAATGTTGGGATTTTTCTTCGACTTTTGTGCCCGGCGGACCTCCTGAAGGATAACCGCGCCATCCTTACCGGAATTCTCAGCGATCTTGCTCAGGGGAGCTTCGAGAGCCTTGCGGACGATGGTAACACCAACCTGGGCATCATCACTATCCATCTTCACTTCGTCCAGGACGGCCATAGCATTGATCAGTGCAACACCGCCACCAGGGACGATGCCATCTTCAACAGCGGCTCGAGTCGCAGAGAGTGCATCTTCAACACGATGCTTCTTCTCTTTGAGCTCAGTTTCGGTGGCTGCGCCAACGCGAATAATTGCCACGCCGCCAGAAAGTTTTGCGAGCCGTTCTTGCAGCTTCTCACTATCGTAATCGCTGGTGCTCTTATCGATCTCGACCCGAATTTGCTCAATACGGCCTTTGATCTCTGCCGATTCACCATGACCACCTACAATGGTGGTGTCATCTTTGGTGACAACGATTTTTTCTGCGCGACCGAGATCGGTGATTTCGGTGCTATCCAGTTTGCGACCGGTCTCTTCGGCGATCACTGTAGCGCCAGTCAGAATAGCGATATCTTGCAGCATTGCTTTGCGGCGATCACCAAAACCAGGAGCTTTGATAGCCACGACGTTGAGCATACCGCGCAGCTTGTTAAGCACTAAGGTAGCCAGCGCTTCACCGTCAATATCTTCGGCGATGATCACCAGTTCGCGCTTGCCAACCTGGACCATTTTTTCAAGCACAGGCACGATATCGGTGGCAGCCGAGATCTTCTTATCATGAACCAAAATGTAGGGCTCCTCAACATCAGCTTCCATTGATTCAGGATTGGTGATGAAATAAGGGGAAATGTAACCGCGATCGAACTGCATACCTTCGACGTATTCGGTTTCAAATTCCAAACCTTTCGATTCTTCGACTGTGATAACGCCGTCTTTGCCAACCTTATCCATCACATCGGCGATCAATTCACCGATTGCCCGGTCTTGGGCTGAAATCGAAGCGACATTGGCAATCTCATCTTTGGTGGTAACTTCAATTGCCTGTTCTGTGATCTTATCTGCCACAGCCTTTGTGGATGCTTCAATACCCCACTTCAGCAGCATGGGGTTAAAACCTGCAGACAGGTTTCTCATACCATCGGTAACGACGGAATGAGCCAAAACCGTTGATGTCGTTGTACCATCACCGGCGATGTCATTGGTCTTTGTTGCGGCTTCTTTGAGCAGTTGAGCGCCCATGTTCTCGAAGGGATCCTCCAGCTCAATTTCTTTGGCAACTGAGACACCATCATGGGTGATTGTGGGAGAACCGAATTTACGATCGATGGCCACATTGCGGCCTTTTGGCCCCAGAGTGGTGGCGACCGCAGTCGCCAGGACATCCATACCATCTTGCAGCTTACGACGTGCATCTTCTGAAAATACGAGTTGTTTAGCAGCCATAGAGTCTAGCTCCTTATCCTTTATTTGTTTGTTATTTAATCGACAATTGCTAATAGGTCACTTTCACGCAGGATGAGTACTTTCTTGTCATCCAGCTTGATCTCTGTGCCTGAATACTTGGCGAACAGCACAGTATCTCCTTCTTTGACGTCCATAGGGATCCGTTTTCCGTCGTCATCCCGATCTCCAGGACCGGTAGCCAGGACCAAACCCTTTTGGGGTTTTTCCTTGGCTGTTTCGGGCAGGACGATACCGCCAGAGGTTAATTCCTCTTGCTCGATGGGTTCGACCACCACGCGGTTTCCTAACGGTTTGATTGAAATCGACATACTTGCCTCCTTCTAAATGAGTAAGATATATTTATTGTATGGTTACACACATAGAAGTTAGCACTCTAACGCTTCGAGTGCTAACTTTCGACAGGATCATACCTGAGTTCTTGAGGAAAGTCAAGAGGATTTTTGAACATTCCCCATTTTGCCTAAGAAAGGCAGTTATTCAGGGTGAGGGCGTGATTTCCGGACCAGATCTCTGATCGACGAGATCACAGATAGCGATATTCTCTTCAATAATTTGATTGAACGTTGGATCATCAGGGTAACTGGCACGCACCTCGTCCAGCACCTGCAGCGCTTCCGCGCAATAGTTTTGGTTAGGACGACTGAGTGCAGCAAGAACCGAGCCATATTGGGCGTAATAAAAGGCGACTGTGCCAGAGGTGAGCGGCAATCTATTGACCACAACACCCTCTCCCAAAAGTTCGATAGCGACTTGATTTTCGTCGGCGCTGCATCCCCGGACGGCGCATTTTAAGGCCAGTTGCGCCCCCTCAAAATTGCGTGCTTTGGTATAGATTATCCCCAATTGTCCGTAGGTATTTGGATTGTACGGGTTAATCCTGATCGCTTTCTCGGCATTCAGGGCTGCAACGAAGAATTCCCCATCACGTGAATAAGTCTTGGCAATTTCAACATATGGAACCGGGTCCCGTACGCCCAACTGTTCATTGATCTGGGCAGCTTTCTCGAATTCCTCGAGCGCCCGATTATGAATATCCAAACTTCGAAAGTTCCGTCCGATGAAGATGTAGAGAAAAGTCAGGTTGGGTTGTATGTTAACCGCCTCTCGATACTTCTCAATGGCCAGGCGGTACTGTCCCAACGATTCAAGCACATAACCATAAACACGCTGCACGTCCATCGATTCGGGTTCAATGGCCACCGCCTGTTTGATAGTTTCTTCTGCCTGAGACCATTTCTGCTGGTCGACCAGGATCTCGGCAAAAAAAGCCAGCCCTAATGCATTTTCATTATCAAGCTGCAGAGCTCTGATTGCAGCTGCTTCTGCATCATTAAGCGCGGATTGACTCTCCTCCGGCGGCACGAGCGGATTTGAGGCATACCAATCAAGGACAAATGAACGGACCGCTTGCACTTCTGCATTATCCGGGTCGATCGCCGTAGCCTGGTCGATTGACTCTCGAGCCTCAGTCAGGCGGTCATATCTTTCCTCATTCGTGCTGAGCAAGCTGGAGGAATACGTCTGGATACGTGACAATTCTGCCCAAGCATGGGAATTGTTGGGTTCCACGATGACTGCCTGCTGGTAGGCTGTGATCGCGCCGCCGAGCGATCCAGCTTTGAACTGGGCTTCACCTTCCATGACATAAGAGTTTGTGGTGCGCGTCGGAGTTGGTGTAGGTAGAAATAACGGCTGGACATCGCCGCGGTCAATACCCATTAAGATCCAGATACCACCCAAGATCAGACCCAGTAAAATAATTACTCGATATGGGTTGAAGCTGCGTTTCTTGGGGCGGAAATGGGGTCGCTCCCCATTCAGGTTACGGTCCATAACAAGTTTAAGGGGATTCGCCATCCTCAGTTTGTTCGTCTGGAGGGGTTTCCCCAATACTTTGCTGGCAGATGATCAAACCCTGCTCCGCATTATAGACATTGATCTCGTCTTCTGGCACTCCAATGCGAATTGCCTGGAAAATTGCGACAGCTTCATCGCATTGTTGAGACTTCGCTAATGCCAGCCCATAGATGGCGTAAAACTCCGCCACGATACCATAATTCAGCGGTAAAGCGCTAACCACTACCCCATCTTCCAGACTGCCGCCTCTGATCGCTAACCCCAACTCTTGGATGGATTCCGTTAATTGGTTATTTTTATAATACATTACACCCAGGTTGCCATGCAGTTTCGGGTTTTCGGGATTTGTTTTAACCGCCTGGTCAGCGTATTGTACCGATTGGCTGAAATCGCCAACCGTTGCATAAGTGCGTGAAATCTCATAAGGAGGGGTGGGATCGGTAGGATTCAGTGCGTAAGCCTGCAGGTAAGATTGCACTGCCTGATCGTATTCGCTGAGCAGGTAATAGTTGTATCCCAGTGCCAAATGTAGGTCAGCGATTTTATCATTAATAGCCAGCGCGGCATTGTATTCCTGGATTGCCTCATTAAAGTTACCTGTATTCCATAGGATATAGCCACGAGCACGCCGAGATTCTAATAAGGTTGGGTCGAGCGCCATTGCCGTGCGTGATTCTTCGGCGGCTTTATCGATGGCATTTATATCACCTTGCCCAGAAATCGCCTTATCCATCAAGATCTCAGCGTAAACTGCATGGGATAGGGCATTTTCTGGATCCAGCTCCAGAGCAGATTTGATCGCGGCTTCGGCTTGCGTGTAATCGCCCAGGAAATCTAGAGACCAGGCTTTTAATGCATGCGCCAGGGGATTGTTATTATTCAGAATCAGCGCTCTTTCAGCGTTTTCTAGAGCGTCATCGTATTGAGCTATGTAAATCTGAGCCCGAGCAGTTGAAATATAAATTGAGGGGTTGTCGGGAGCTACCTGGATGGCTTGTTGGTAAGCGGTTATCGCTTGTGAATACTTAGCTGCATCGAATAAAGCATCCGCTTCGCTAACAAATGATTCTGGATCGCGGGTGGGAGTCGGCGTCGGAATGAACAAGGGAGGCATCGCGGGTACGACAACCTGGTTCACATAGAGTGCAGCCCCAATTAAGATTAATAAGATAATAACACGCCAAGGGTTGGGTCGCCGAGGGTGTTTCTTCTTCATGTTCCACTTACTGCCTTTCAAATACATGCTATCATCTTACCATTCGTCAGGAAGTGCCGTCAAGATTGAAGCAACCTTGCCATTCTCCTGCCTTGGGACTAGAATGGAATGATGAGAATTAATGTTTTCACCCTATTCCCCGAAGTCTTCCAACCATATTTGGAGACCAGCATTCTCCATCGCGCCATTCAAAGCCAACTCGTGCAGGTGAATTTGTACAATATTCGCGAATGGGCGACCGACCGGCATCATGTTACTGATGATGAACCCTACGGTGGTGGCGGGGGAATGGTCATGAAACCTGAACCGATATTCGCAGCCATTGAGGGAGTCCTGGGTGTGGAATCTGACTGCCCGGTCGTGTTGCTGACTCCGCAAGGGCGCTTACTGGATCAGTCTATCGCTTATGAATTAAGTCACCAACCAGAACTGGTATTGCTCAGCGGACGTTATGAAGGGGTTGATGAACGTGTGCGCCAACATCTGGTCACGGATGAGATTTCGATCGGTGATTACGTGCTCAGCGGAGGAGAACTGCCAGCCATGGTCTTGATCGATGCTGTCGTCCGCTTATTGCCTGGCGCGCTGGGTGATCCAAATGGAGCCCTGGACGACTCCCATGCCTCTGGATTGCTCGAATACCCCCACTACACACGCCCCTCCGAGTTTCGCGGCTGGGGGGTGCCCGAGGTGCTGAGATCCGGTGACCATGCCCGCGTGGCGCGCTGGCGACGAGAGCAGGCTCTTCTGCGCACCTACCTGCGTCGTCCAGACCTATTGGCAAGCTCGGAATTGAGCGATGAAGATAGGGCGTTTTTAGATAAATTTACTCAGGATGAGAGGCTGAAAGACCAACCCACTGACGAAAGGAAATGATGGCAGAAAAAGCCGGAGTTCCAGTCATCTGGAGCGATGAACACATCATAGTGATCGATAAACCTGCGGGTTTGCTGGCTATACCAGATGGTTATGACCCGGCAGCCCCGCATGTAAAAGCAGTCTTATCTCCCCATTATGAGCCGTTGTGGATTGTTCACCGTCTTGACCGGTACACCAGTGGAGTAATGGTTTTAGCCCGCAGCACCTCTGCCCACCGCCAATTAAATACTCAATTTCAGGAGCGCCAGGTAAAGAAAACTTACATAGCCCTGGTTATGGGAGATCCGGACTGGGATTGCAAAGTTGTCGATTCGCCCCTCAGAGAGAATGTTGGTCGTCGGCATCGGACTTTTGTCAATCAGCAAAATGGAAAGCCATCTATAACCCGGTTGAGAGTCCTTGATCGTTTTGGCAGCTACTGCCTGATCGAGGCCTCCCCGGAGACTGGGCGCAGACACCAGATCAGGGCTCACCTCTCAGCCGAGGGATTCCCAATTGCCGGTGATAGCTTATATGGAAGTAAGCCAGAGATCCTTCGATCTGACAACTTTCCTGGTGAACTTCCATCTGGTGAGCCGCTGTTGAATCGACCCGGTTTGCATGCCAGATCGATTGACCTGGAACACCCGGTCACCCACAAACGCTCACTTTTCGAAGCCCCCTATCCCCGGGACATAATGCTCGTATTGGACATTCTGCGCGGTCGATCTCACCCCGATCTCTCTTAGTTAAAAATTTTTTTGTTAACGCTTTGTTAGAAGCAGGGTGCTTGAAGGGGGGTTGCTTGACGTTCTAAAAGTGACGTGGTATCATCAATTAAGTACATTTTAGCACTCTCAACACGAGAGTGCTAAATTATAGGATCACTCATGAATCTTGCTGAGCGGCAGAAGCTTATTCTTGCCTTAGTAATTCGCGATTATATCGATAACGCCCAACCAATTGGCTCGAAAACAATGGTTGATAAATACGGACTCACCTTCAGTCCCGCGACAGTTCGCCATGAGATGGTGTCCCTGACCGAAGCTGGATATCTTCGCCAACCACACACCTCAGCTGGACGCGTACCAACAGAAGAAGGGTACCGTTATTTTGTGCGCCAGCTGATGGGTCAAACCGATCTTGCCCCGCAGACTAAGCGCATGATCACGCACCAGTTTTACCAGGCCGGTCATGATATCGATAACTGGCTGCGTTTAGCCGCCTCTATCCTGGCCCAC
>DAOVCZ010000214.1 GCA_030669775.1 Chloroflexota bacterium
AAAATTAATCAAAATTACAAAACTTCTCGATACGCACGGTCGATGATTTCAATTGTATGCCAAACTGGGATGCCTTTTTGTGCTCCTCCAACATCCCCATTGAATTGGGATAGATGTGTTTGCAGCTGGATCAAGCAGCCAATATTACCAGTCACTACAGCGTCAGCACCCGTATTGAGAATGTTGACTGCTTTTCGTTGACCTAATTGCTCAGCGATCTCCGGCTGCTCCAGGTTGTATGAACCAGCTGACCCGCAACAAAGGTCCCCTTCATTGATCGGTTCTATGATTAAGTTGGGGATTTGATCCAATAGATTCCTCGGTTCCTGGGTCACGCCTTGGGCATGGGCAAGATGACAGGCATCATGATATGCGATTTTGAGGGGATTCTTGAGTGGGGGAATCGGCTCAATATCGAATTCGCTCAAGAACACGCTGATGTCAATCACTCTTGCTGAGAATGAATTCGCGAATTCTTCCAATTCAGAACCTTTGAATATAAGTGGATATTCCTGCATGCTTGATCCACAGCCAGCAGCATTGGTAATGATAGCGTCCACATCTTCAGGGAATGCTTTTAAATTATTTTCGGCAAGTGATTTGGCAGTTTCTTTATCCCCTGTGTGTAAGGCAAGTGCCCCGCAGCAGCCCTGAGTTAGAGGAATCACTACCTCGATACCATTCCGGGCAAGTACGCGTAATGTCGCCCAATTGATCTCCTGGGCGAGGACCTGCTGCACACAGCCTGTTTGTAATGCTACTCTCGCTCGCCGTACACCTTCTGCAGGGTAGACAGATGGTAATGTTTGTCGTTGCGGAATACTTTCTGGGATCAGGCTCAACATCGCTTGAAATTGCGAAGGCAAGACCCCGGATACTGGTTTTGTGAGTTTACCGACTTGGGTGGCGAAGCGGAATCGATCAGGAAAAGGTAAGGTTTCCTTTGTAATCCAACGGGACAAACGCTCATCTGCTGGTCTCTTCCGTTTCGTATCAGTATTAAACCGGAACGATGATAAAAGGCTACCGTAAGGAACCCCCGAAGGACAGGCGGTCTCGCAGCCAAGGCAGCCTAAACAGTGGTCGATATAGGGGACGGCTTCTTCCAGCTCGATTTCTCCTTCGAGAACAGATTTCATAAGGATAATTCTGCCGCGTGGTGAATCCATTTCTTGATGGAGAACATTATAGGTTGGGCAGGCTGGCAGGCAGAAACCACAATGAACGCATTTTGATACTGCATCAGCCATTTCTGAGGCCAGAGGTCCTAGATCTTCGATGGGGATCGTATGCTTCATATTTTTACACCTCAGTCCATTTTTCGTCAGGATCAAGCGCATTTTTGATTCGCTGATAGAAATTTCCAGTATCCCATGCACCGAGGCGAATCAAGTCAGCTGAACCTAAGATGGTTAAGCCGGCCAAATTTGAATCCTTCAAGTGTTGATCTAATTTGTTAAGCGGTTTGGACCAGGCGATCCAGGCGACATTTGCTCCAACGGAATAACGGCGGATTGATCTATTCTGCTGTAAAAACTCGTCCAAATCCGGTACCAGTTTCGGTGTGAGTGGGACTTTCACCAATGTTGAATCTTCAGGCAGCCAACGAAATTCATTAATGTTTTCCCAATACATTGACTCTGCCTCGCCATCGAGAACCTCGATGTCATCTACGAATTGCTTTAACCTATCTATTCGTTCATCGAATAATTCTGGTGAACCACCGAGTCGAATCCGGAGGTTGTATGAACTATTTATTGGTTCTATCTCAAGGCTTAAGATTTCAATCGGGCAAGCTGTCAATTGGATCAAGTGTTCCATTGCATCCGTTAGAGTAGGATAGCTGGAGATTACTGTTCTGTACTCTTTAGGTCGAGGGAAAACCTTGAAACTCAGCTCGACCAGAGCACCGAGGCTTCCGAGGCTGCCAACCATTAATTTTGGTATATCAAATCCAGCAGCATTCTTGACAACTTTTCCACCCGAGCGGATCAATCTCGCCTTACCATCAAAAAATTGAACTCCAAGCACAAAATCTCGAACGCCTCCATAATGGTATCTTCCTGGTCCGCTTAAGTTTGCCGCTACAGTGCCACCAAGAGTTCCCCCTTTCTTGATCAATGGTGGATCGAAAGGCAAGAATTGATTATTTTCGGCGAGCATTTGATCGATTTCGTCCAGCCGTGTTCCTGCAAGAGCGGTAAATGTGTATTCACTGGGAACGTATTCTAGGATTCCTTTGACTTTGGACATATCGAGAGTTGTCACTCCCGTAGGTGCTTCAATTGCAGTCTTTGTTTTGCTGCCAAAAGCAAGCAATCGATCTTGCGATTGGATAATTTCACCTATTTCATCAATGACGCCGTTTTTCATAGGTTATCTCATTTTCCTTGCATGGGGAGATAGATGATCAAATATATCAAGGTATTTAGGCGGTTTTTATCCCACTGGGAAGCATTTTTCCACGGTTTGACAATTCACGCGGATCAATCTGGAAACGGATGGCTTGCATCATATCGATGTCAGACTCAGTGAACATGATGGGTACATATTTAAGTTTTTCAACCCCTATACCATGTTCACCAGTGATTGATCCACCGAGATCGATGCACATCTTAAGAATTTCACCAGCTAACTTTTCAGCCTTTTCAAGGTTGGTAGAATCACGTCCATCAAAAAGGATTAATGGATGCAGATTCCCATCTCCGGCATGAAAGACATTGGCGACTCGAGTTTCGTACTGGTTTCCTAACCTCTGAATCTCACTAAGGGCATGGCTGAGCTGGCTGCGAGGGATAACGCCATCTTGAACCAGGTAGTCTTGACTAAGTCTACCAACTGCCGAAAATGCACTTTTCCGACCCTTCCATATCAGAATGCGTTGCTCATCATCTTCTGCAATCCGAATTTCATAAGCACCGGATTCGTCAATAACTTCCATGAGAGAGGTGAATTCTTTTTCTACAATGGAAGATTCACCATCTAATTCAACAATTAGTAAACCAACCGCATCGAGCGGATAACCAGCTTGAACTGCAGATTCAGCTGCCTGGATAGCCAGATTATCCATGATCTCGATTGCACCAGGTAACAATCCAGCAGCGATGACCATGGAAACTGCATTACCAGCAGCCTCGAGGGTGCGGTAAGCAGCCAATACAGTACGGTATGCCTCAGGTTTAGGTAATAAGCGAAGAATAACTTCGAGGGCGATTCCGAATAACCCTTCTGAGCCTACATAGAGGCCAACTGTATCGGGGCCTATCGCTTCTAAGCTTTCTCCGCCGATTTCAAAAACCTCTCCATCCGGGAGGACTGCTTTTATCCCCAGGATATGGTTGCTCGTCATCCCATACTTAAGACAATGAGCTCCTCCGGAATTAAATGCAAGGTTGCCACCAATGGTGCATATCAATTGACTGGATGGATCAGGGGCGTAATAAAGTCCATAAGGTGCAGCAGCGAGGCTCACATCAATATTGACGACTCCGCATTCGACAACCGCAATACGGTCTTCCACATCAAGACGAATGATTTTATTTAGACGATTAAGGGCAATAACGATACCGCCAAATACCGGAAGAGAGCCACCAGATAGGCTTGTGCCACTCCCGCGTGCTACGAAAGGTACCCCAAATTCACTACATATGCGGACTGTCTGGATGACCTCTTCCTGAGTTTCTGGAAGTACAACGGCTAGCGGACGAACTTGATAAGATGTCAGGGCATCTGATTCATAAGCAACTAGTTGAGCGTTATTAGTTAGAAGTCTATCGTTCGAATATATTTTTGATAACTCAACCAGGAAAGCCGCCTCGTCCA
>DAOVCZ010000153.1 GCA_030669775.1 Chloroflexota bacterium
ATCTGGGGCAGGGCTTGCTCGATCAGCAAGGCAGGAACACCATCTTTCCCAAAGGCACGCTCCAGCTGCTTATGCTGGGCGACCTGGTCCGCCTGCTCGCTCCTTTCCACCTCCAATACCTCATAGCGGGATTTCAAATCATCAAGGATAAGTACTTTCTGCTTGGCCGCACCCACCTCCATGCGCAGACGATTCTCACGCTCCTGCAGGTTGAGCAGGACACCTTCGGCGGCATCCTGGTCAGGCACCTGCTGGCGGGAGATTTCCAGGGCTTCTGCAGCTGCGGCATGCTCTTCTTGCTTGCGGGTTACCTCGATCTCCTGGTTGGCAGCCTGAGTTTCTAAATCGGCGATCTCACGCTCCAGGGGTGCGATCGCCGACCTGGCTTTTTCCAGGGCGCGTCTTTCAGCCTCGCTAACCCGACCTTCGCTTTCCGCTTTGCGAATGGAGTCATGCGCGGCTGCATCATAGCCGATCGTCTTTAGCTGCTCATTGACCAGCGCCAAGCGTTCCCGAGCTTCAGGGGCAAAGGTATCCCCTTCAAGGCTGGCATTGATATCAGCCAGGCGTGGGGCGGATTTGCTCTGCCACTGGTTCACCTGCGTGTTCAGTAATTCGAGACGGCTGGATAGCTGGGCGATGGTTTTCTCTTGATGGCGTATTTCGCCTTCGACTGTTGATAAGGATTTGATCTGGTCTTCCAGATCGCGCACCTGTTGACCGGTTTGCTGCACCAATTCCTGGTTGGCGCGGTATTTGTCCCCCATCTCCTCTCCATCAGCCTGCAACCTGTCGATTAATGATTGGCGCTCAGTTTGGCTGAGGGGCTGCCCGCAAAGGGGGCAGGAAGCACCTTCTGCGGCTGAAAGCTGATCGATGCGTCCTTTCAGCTCGTCCATTTCAGCTTTTAACCGCGGGTTCTCTGCTCGCGCATCAGCCTGGTGTCCAAGTGCGCTCTGCAATTCCTCCTGAAGCTGCTTGCGGCGGGCCAATCTGTGCTCTGCATCTTTGGTGCTGCCTTTCGCGGTGGAGAGGTCTTTTTCGATCTGCGGGGTCTCAGTCAGGGTGGTCTGGATCTCAGCCTGTTGGCTCTCTAAACCTTGTCGCTCCTGCAGCAAACTAGCCCGAGCAGCATTGATCTCATCGAGCGGACCCTGGCGGCGCTTCTCTTCCTCCCGGAAGCGCGCTGCGACCTCCTCCCAGTGCTCCAAGCTTTCTCGCGCTTCATTCCATTTGGTATAGGCAGATTCGATTTCAGCAGAACGGGATAACAGCGTATTGAAAGATTGGCGTTCTTCCTGGCGGGCAGCCAGCCGGTTCTTTAATTCCTCCAGGTTCTGGATTGCTTCATCCCGTTGGCGAGCTAACACGCCAACCAACCTTTCTTGCTCAGCCAGGGTGGCTGCGATCTGGCGCATGTTCTCCAGCGTGTCTTCTTGTATAGCACGAGATTGGGAGAGTTCAGCGAGTTCACGCTCCAGTTCTTGGAGGCGAGCTGTACGGGATGTTTCTTCTGCCAGCTCGGAAGTGATTTCCTGCATGCGTCCCTCGAGAGCATGGATATCGTTTTCAATCGCTCTGCGCCGTTCGGCTGCTTGCTGGCGGTAGGTTTCCCAGATCTCCAGGCCTAAGATGCTGGCCAGGATGCGCTTTCGGTCCCCAGGGCGCTGCTGGGTAAATTGGTCCGCCTTACCTTGTAAAAAGAACGAAGCGTTAACAAATGTCTCGTAGTCCAGACGCAGTGTCTCCTGGATGCGAGCTTCGGTATCGCGTAAGGTTCGCTCGGTGAGGGGTTTCCAGGTTCCAGACTCTAAATCCAGGTTTTTAGTTATATCGTCGGGGGCATCCTGCAGGATGTGGAACTCCAGCCGGGTGGTCTTGTTGCGCGGCTTGATACGCAAGACCCGGTAAAGGTTGCCTTCGTAGCTGAAAATTAAACTGACTTCAGCGATATCCTCTTTGGAATTGATCAGTGAATCATCACGCTTGCGAGCCTGCCCAAAAAGCGACCAGGTAATCGCATCCAGCAAAGATGATTTACCGGCTCCGTTAGATCCAGCAATGCAGGCCAGGTCAAAACCAGTGAAGTCCAGCTCGACCCGGTCACGGTATGATAGGAAGCCAGATAATGTAAGTTGTAGCGGTATCATCAGCAGTCCCCAAGATTGATTCTATTACAGGGTGCTGCGTGATTATATCAAATGGGGGTACCAGATGGCTGATCATCTTCTTTGAATTGGAAGCAGAATTTCGGTATTCTGTCTTTAAATTGAGTCGGAATAGATCGGTTTTATATACCTCGATCGCTTCAATACGGATCGTCCAGATTCCTGGGACAGGATCAGTGATCACAGCTCTTTCGGGCGTGTTGCCTGTTGCCCCGTCAAGTGAGACAAGGTTGCCATCCGGATCATAGACCAGCATATCAATATCGCTGGTGGGGAACTTGCCCCAATCCCGGTTCCAGACCAGGTCGAAGGTTGCTTTGCTGACACCAAGGGGTATTTCTACGGGCAGATTGAATTCATCGCCCATATTAAAAATACTTTTAGCGAAGGGTATTTCATGAACTGGTTTGGTCTCATTTTCTCGGATCACGCGCATCTTGAAAGAGACTTGAGACTCGTTGGCGTAGTCTCCGATCAGAGAGACTTTCATCAAACCCGGCTCCATCGGTTGGTAAGCTAGGGGATTGTCATTCATCGCCCAGGTTCCATCTTCGATCTCGATCGTGAATTCACTTCCACTGATATACGGGTCCCAATACGTGTTTATTGGCAGGGGAAAATCGCTTCGCTTGGCGCTCTGCACCTGAACCTTCAAGCTGTTGGGCCAGTAGGCATATGCGGAGTTGTCTGGCGTGGTGATATCGTAAACTTCAATCGTGACCTTACTGGTCGAAGAAACGATATCAAAGACGAGATCATAGGATTCACTTGGGTTGAGACTGACAGCGCCGCTTTTAAATTCCTGTCTGTCAGCGCTCATGGGATTCCCGAGGATATTGGTTCTCAGTTTAGCGGTCTTGACGGGGTATTTGAGCTGGGTATCACCGCTGATGAGGATCTCTAAGGCAGCCACAGCATCCAGCGCTCCATACCCGACTGTGTTGATATCTTGCCAGCTAGCACCGACAATATCACGGTTTGCACTCAGCAGGAGCGAGTTTCTCAAATCTACCCAGGGGGTATCACGATCATTTTCGGCTTCATAGTAGGCATTAAGCAGTGCGGCTGTGCCGGCGACAACTGGTGCGGAAAATGATGTCCCGCTGTCCCAACGCAGTTCGTTCTTTGGCCCAGACTGGAAACTCCACATTCCAGAGGTGGAAAGATCGGGACCAAAACGCCCATCGCTCATCGGCCCGCGACTGGAGAAATTAGCCACCCGCACTTCCTCTGTCGGTCGCATCACCATACCCTGTCCCGGACCGAAATCATTAATAAGCCCAAGATATTCGTAAACTATGCGCGATGGGTCCGCGTAGTCCAGGGCACCAACGGCGATCGAATCAAAAGATGTGGCCGGTGAAGCGAGACTGTTCGGGAGGGGTCCGCCATTACCAGCAGCGGCGACCACCAGGATATTTTCCTCCCGGAATTTCTCCAGAAAAGTGTCGAGGATATCGCGACCATCGAACCAGGTCGGCCCACCAAAGCTGAGATTGACTACATCAACATCCAATAAATTTTCTCGTTTGAGGGTCAGGAGATGATCCAGACCATCCAGGATGACGGAGGTGGGAGAACCACTCCCGTCCGTACTAAAGACTTTGACAGGGTATATTTGAGTCAAGGGTGCCTGCCCGAAAATGGGTACTGTACCATCATCCCAAGGCAGGTATGTCGAAATAGCCCGGTAAAGCAGATCGTCAGGTTTACCAGTAAAATCAAGGATGCAGTAAGAAGCCAACACTCCGCCGACATGGGTTCCGTGCCAGAAATTTTCCGGATCTGTGGCTGGAATTCCATCTCCCGTCGCATTATAGCCATCCGGGTATCCTGGTGCACCGGTAACAGCATGAGCCAGACAGAGATTGGGTACTGTGCCGGAGTCGACCACGGCGACCACAGAACCTTTACCGAAAGTGGTATCTCCCCAGATTTGATCCGCACCGCTGAATAAGAAATCGCCATAACCCTGGGGAGAGGTGGTCGATTCGAAGATGGCAGGATCGACTGATTTAACGATGACCCCGGATGTATCTTTAACGGTAAAGTTCGTTGGCCGCGTTTTACCATCAAGATCGCTGCCATCCCCCAGGTAAACAAGGCGATCTTTAGCTACCTTGATCACACCCGGAAGGTGATAAACACTCGGCAACACCTCGACCGGGATCGTTGCTGCCAGGACCGGGACATTCTGGTATGAATAGTTGATCCTCCCGCCGAGTTTCTTGATACTTCTCGCAACCGCCTGCTTCCCTCCATCGGTTTGGATGATCACATCCACCGTACTCGAACTTGAATTACTCTCGGCGTTGACGGAATTGTTCCATCCTAGAGCAGGGAAAAGTCCTAAAATCAAGATGACCAGGATGATAATAGAAACAACGCGTTTCATTTTCTACCTCCCCACCAAGACAAGAAGCATCAATGGTGTTCTAAGCCATCGACAAATGGATCCTTAATCAGCAGGTCTTTCAAAAATAGTTTTTTTCACGAAGGCGCAACCGGGCGGATTGCAGTTGGATACACCTGGTATCCCCTCCCAACCATGAGCTGCGAAACCATCGGCGAAGATGGTACTCAAATCAACCAAGGATCGCATCTCGTAGATATCTTAATCCAAGATTGGGCGAATTGAGCCAGGCTGACAATTTTGAAAGCCGCTGTTTTCATCACCTCACAGGTGCAAGAACCAGACCAGGTGAGCAGCTTGATTTTCCAAAGAGGATTATGCATCCAGATGGACTTAATTCTAATGATTGAGACACCAGGTGGGAACAAGATAAGAACAGCACAAACACCCAGAAAACAACTAGTGCTCTGTCAAATGTGAATGTTATGTTTGTCTCTCTGAGCGCCAGCCCTGTCCCTGGTCGGACAGACCGGGGGGAAGAGTCTCGGCAACTGACCTGGAGATTCTTCACTCCCCCTTCGTCTTCTCTCAGGATGTAGCTACGCTCCGTTCATAATGACGTATAAAAGAACGATGTTTAACAAACCACTAGAAATAGCACTTAATTCGTTAACCAATGTCTCCTGGTAATTTGCGGATTTCTAGTAAATTGATGCGTGTC
>DAOVCZ010000016.1 GCA_030669775.1 Chloroflexota bacterium
AGTTGTTAACAGGATCTGTCCGCTGTTCGTCAATCGATCAAGCAAATCCTCACGTCTGGTCGGATCCAGCTCAGCCAGGGCTTCATCCAGCAACAATACCGGGGAATGGTTGGTTTTCTCTTTCATCCAGGCCGTTTCAGCTATTTTCAGAGATAGCATTGCTGTTCGCACCTGTCCTCTTGAACCGTATACTCCCAGGTCGATCCCATTTTCCAAGAATCGCAGTTCATCCCGATGAGGTCCAACAGTAGTTACTCCCCGGGCAATATCCGCACTTCGCTGATCCTTCAAGCGTTGAGTAAATCCTCCTCGGATATCATCTATTGATAACCCCCTTCGATCAACTGGATCTTCGATCGGGAGCGAGAATTGCCCCGGAATTTGGGGTAAGGGATCGTATGCAGGTTGGTAAGACAAGCGCAGGATCGCTTCCCCTTTTGTTAATTCCCTATGGTTACGGGCCGCGATTCGTTCTAAATCTTGCACGGTGTGGATTCGGCCAAAGATCAACTCTGAACCTTTTATAACCAGCAGCTCATCCCAATAATCAAGTTGGTCGACGTCGCCGCCGAATTCCTGAAGCTGTTTCAGCAATGCGTTTCGCTGGGAAAGGGTCTGCGAGTAATCTGCCAAAGTGCGGCCAAATCCAGACATGACTTGAGACATTGCCAGGTTGAGAAAACGGCGGCGCTCCTCAGGTGCTCCCTCAATCACCTCTACCATCTGCGGTAAAAACAAGACAGCCATGAATTGACCAACCGCCTCACCCATTTTCATCTTCACGCCGTCCAGTAAAATTTCTTTCCGTATACGAGAAGAGCCATTTATCCCATTGGTTTCTTTGATGATGCGAACTTCAAAACGGTGTTGTTCAGCTTCTCTTTCAAACTGGGCAACTATCCGGCCTACAGCAAGAGATTCCCTTGCGGCTAGGAAGTTGACCAATTCTCGATCATGGAAAGCATGAAAAGATGTGAAAGTAGCCAAATAATATATCCCCTCCAACAGGCTGGTTTTTCCTTGGCCGTTTGCCCCCACCACCAGTACCGGTCCATTCGGCACATCTAAATCAAGCCGTGTAAAATTGCGAAAATTAGTCAATGAAAGATGGTTGAGGTGCATATTTCAAGCAAATGCCACGGAGGGGTAAGCCCCGTGGCAACCATTAATTCGATATTTCGCCAAAAAAGTTCTCAATCAGCAGGCGCTATTTGAGTTGTCTCACCCTCGATCTGCCAAACTTTGTCAGCGCGATCGACGAAAAGCACTCCATCCAGATGATCGACCTCATGCTGGAAAATCCGTGCCAGCCATCCGCTGGCCTTAATTTTTAACGGCTGACCGTGACGATTGAATCCTTTAACTGTTACGCTAATCGGTCGTTCAACATCCCCGACTATCCGCGGTATCGATAAACAACCTTCAGTACCAATATCTTGATCGGATGAAAAGCGGGTGATCTTCGGGTTAACCACCATGTAAAGTTTAGGTGGTGTTTCTTCATCCTCACTCTCATTAAATTCAACCACGATCGCCCGGAGAGGTACATTTACCTGGGGGGCAGCTAGCCCCACACCAGGCGCTACCCGCATCGTTTCGACCATATCATCGATCAGCGTTTGCAGCTCCACTCCAAATGAAGTTACCTTGCGCGCTTTTCCCCGCAAGATCTTATCAGGGACAGTGATAATCTCACGAATAGCCATCAGGCCCTAATTCTACCCCGAAATCGTCATCATATTCATCAAAATAATCATCTTCGTCCAGGTCTTCTGTGTTCTGGTGGTACACCTCGATCACATCCACAAACCGTTGCCTTTGTTTCACGGCATCAATTTGTTCCTTCTCACGCCGCAGGGCATACATCCGGTTGAATATATCTTGTTGCACCCGAGCTGGTTCATGCACATTTCTAAACACGAATTGGGTTTCCCCGACATTTATCGTTACCAAACCATAATTCAGCAGATAACCAAACAAACCCACTCTTTCGTGTTCCAGGCTGAGAATATTTTCAACTGGCGCAGCTTTTTTCACTTCCGTGCCTAGCGGCTTGCGCTCAATATCAATGATGTATTTATCAGTCACTTGGTAGATATCATTCCGCCAGTCTACATATCGGTAAATCCACCAAGGGATGAGCACCAAAAGGATGAATGCCATACACAGCACCAATAAAGTCTCTGCCAATTGAGCTGTAATTTGTCCTGCAGTGAATGCATTGATTATGAATCCCATACCTAATATGACTACGAATATCAAAACCGTCGGTAGCCATATTTTACCGAATAATGTTGGCCAGTACTTCCGGTAAGTGATCACACTGTCTTCTTCAAATCGCATCGCGAAGAAATTACCAAAATATTTCTGCCAGATTCTTCTTTTCTCCTCGCGATCTTCTGCGGAAGTTTCTTGCGCGCCTCCATCAAGATTCGGTGCAGGCTTTTCTCCATTTTCCCACCCCAAGCGCTGCCGGAGCTCTCGATCGATCTCCCGCTTTTCTTTCCGCACTGAACCCTTTTGAATACGCTCACGGTACTCATCAATGAACTCGACCATTCTCTGTGGATCTCTCAAATTGCGAAATGTTATCTCACCGGTGAACGTCTTTACAATCACGCTGCCATAATGAAATAAGCGACCTAATAAGGTGGTGGTCGTATTTACTGCCAATATCGTAGTCAATGGGGCTTCGTCCCTGCTCTCGTAAAGCCAGATTACTTTTTCGACCCAAACCACTCGTTGATCGGTGACGATATAGTAATCATTACCCCAATCGATCCAGTTCCAGATACCCCAAAGCACAGCGAAAAAAGCTGACCCCATTGAACAGGCAGCACCAGTTGTCCAAATCGTTGTCGAAACATCTGTAACGGATACGGTGAAGATTATCGCTAATGCTGCCAGGAAGAAAATTATTGGACCAATCAAACTGAATACGAAAATCGCTTCATGTTTACGAGCAACATATGCGATCAGCTCGTCTTCTCCCACCCATTTAAATTTGCGAGTTCTTACCAACCACTGGCTTTCTGAATTGCGGGCGAGCCAGGGTTTTATTTGCGGAAATTCAGATAGCAACTGGTAGAACTCTGCTCCCTCCAGGTGCAGCAATTCGGTCGCCTCATCTGTGGTGATATATGCATTCTCGGTATGCCCGTAGAGCATTGCTTCCTCGAGAAAATATTCCCCAGGGCGAATTCGCTCTTGGTCGCTATCTTCTACCTCGCCAGCGATGAAAAGACTTCCAGATTGGACAATGTAGAAATCGTCCTCCGCTTCTCGATCCGTAAAGAGAGGCTGCCACGGTTCTAGTCTTAATATCTTGAATCTCGAGGCTATAGTTGCCAGCTGGTCATCGTCAAGGTCATTAAAGATCTCGACGAGATTCAAGGACCGTAATATTTGATCACTCTCTGGGGTCATAGATTCATTTTAGCACGAACCTAAAAAATCGGGGGACACTAATAAGTGATAGAATTTAAAAAACTTTCTTCCACGAGGTGCAAAACAAATGCCCATTCATTTTGGAACCGATGGTTGGCGGGCTGTAATTTCGGACACATTCACCTTCCATAACCTGCGAATGGTAACGCAAGCCATCGCCGATGCGATTAAATCCGATACATGGAATGATGGCAGTCCAGTGGGAAAGACACCTGATCCCGATAAAATGGTGGTAGGTTTCGACACCCGATTTCTTTCCGATCGTTATGCAAGTGAGGTCGCACGTGTCCTGGCTGGCAATGGCTATACAGTTTTCCTGACTCAGGGAGATGCTCCGACACCTGCGATCTCATATATCGTTCGCCATATGGGGGCAATTGCTGGCGTGGTTATTACCGCCTCCCATAATGCGCCTCGCTACAATGGTGTCAAACTAAAAGCCTCTTATGGTGGTTCGGCCTTACGGGAACAGTGTCGCCGGGTTGAAGTTTACCTCAATGATAATGAGGAACGCGGCCGGGGACCAAACATGATGGATTACCAACAAGCTCGAAAATTAGGTTTGCTGCAGCGTTTCAATCCTCTTCCAGATTATTACGCGCATTTACGCAAGTTGATCAATTTCGATGCCATCGCGGATAATCCTCAACGTATCGTTGTTGATTCGATGTATGGCTCAGGTCGGGGCATAATCAAGGGCATCCTCAAAGGGACTGGATGCGAAGTCCGTGAGATCCGGGGAGATATGAATCCTGGGTTTGGAGGTGTGCATCCCGAACCGATTGCTCGCTATTTAGGCACCCTCGCGGGGGCGATCAGCACGGGCATGGGCGACATGGGCTTGGCCACGGATGGTGATGGAGACCGGATTGGAGCAATGGATGAACGGGGAAATTATATCGACCCACACAAGATCATGGCCTTGGCGATGAGATATTTGGTAGAAGAAAGAGGCTGGCGCGGTCCAGCAGTACGTACTGTGTCGACCACTCGGATGATCGATCGCCTGGCACAGGCTTATGATTTACCTGTCTACGAAACACCAGTTGGATTCAACTATATTGCCAACTACATGCTCAAAGAAGACATCTTGATTGGTGGGGAGGAATCTGGTGGAATATCATTCCGGGGTCATATCCCAGAAGGAGATGGAGCCTTGATGGCGTTATTGTTGATCGAAATGGTAGCAACTTCGGGAGCTTCCTTGTACGAATTAGTTGAAGATTTAGTCAACAAATATGGTCCGGTGCATTATCAGCGCACAGACTTGCGTTTGAGCCATCCAATTGCCAAAGAACAGATGAGTCGCCAGCTGACAGAAGAAACGCCACCTGAAATCGGTGGCGAAAAAGTGATTGAAGTTCAATCCCTTGATGGGGTGAAATTTATCCTGGAGGATGATTCCTGGTTGCTGATTCGTCCTTCTGGAACTGAACCGGTATTGCGAGTTTACGCTGAAGGGCGCACTCCCGAGATGGTTCAAGAGCTCCTCAAATTCGGTGAGGAGGTTGCTGCGGGCACAACCTAACGGTTACAAGCAGAGACCCTTGCAAGGGTGAAGATTAAATAATGGATGATGCCTGTTTCGCAAGCATCATCCTTTTTACTCACTTTAACTTGCTGTTCGCAACCGCCTGGCCAAGAAAATAACCACAACTAACACCAATGCCAGGCCAACCATTGCTGGGATTCCCACATCTTCCACAAACCCGGTATCTGGGAGAGCAGAGGCAGTCGGTGTTGGAGTTAATTTTCCGGCTGCGGCCTCCGTCAATAAAGCAGACACAGTGGCAGTTCTGTCGATAGTCGGAGAAACTACTACCTGTGTGGGTTGAGCAATTACCAGTGTTGGAGAGGGGCTTGCTGTTTCTGTCGGTGGAATGGGTGTTACCGTTGGTGTTGCAGTGAATTTTGCAGCTAAGCCTGTCTCAACAGCTGCCTGTGCCAATTGGGTGTTTTGAGCATTTATCGCTGCAACTTGAGTGGCTTGGTCTTTGCGCTGTTGAGGGGCGTATACCAGGGCATATAGCGCCAAGCAAATCAAGGACAACAGCATTACACCACCAATAATACCCGCCACAATATAAAATGTGCGATTCGCCGATTCTTCCGGGGGGGACGAATCTTCCGAGTCTAAATCGAATTCGTTGTCATCAAGATCCATATCTTCAAATGCCATTGTCCATTCTCCTCCTATTTCTCACGGTGACAAATGGTACTCCACTTACCCATTTTTACTCTAAAACCTCAAGGTTTGCCAGTGGCAATTTTACTTTAATACTGTTATTAAGTTCAACTTCAGCTGAAGTTGTTTTGATACCATTGGGAAGCACTTCCAAACCAGGCTTTAATGTGATCAAAGTACCGACTTGGGATTGGTATGGTGCCCGCAGGATCCTGACCTTCTGACCTGGTGAAAATAATGTTGCATCCCTTGGTTCATGGACCATTTGGTTGACTGGTAAAGAAATAAATACCTCCGGTCGTTGATTTGCGTATCTATCCAATTTTTCCGCATTGACTGCAATTTCCCGCTGATCGCTGGTTATTAACAGGTTGAAAGCAGATGAATTGATCGGCAATAGACCGAAACCTTCAATGATCACAATAGGTAGAGATATCTCCTCCGCCAGTGGGATTAATGAGGCAGCCATACTGGATAATATTAATCCTCGTAAAGGCAATTCAGCTGCCGCATGGAGCACCTGTTCATCTCCGCAATACCCTGCAAACGCGACTGTTCCACGCAAATCAATGTCGAGTTTATCTACGGTCAAGATATCTTCCGCCTTTTTAATCAACACTCGCAGCAGTCCAAAATTTATCTGACCGTTGCCCCATACCCCCTGAACCAGGGCACCAATCGACTCGACTACCGCCCCGCGTCCAGGTATTAATGATACAACCTCCCCTGGTAAACCAGCTAATAACTGGTAAGGTTCAACTTCTTCTTCGATTAAGATTTTTCCCCGTCCGGTTAGGATTATCTTACCGGAACAAGGAGCTCTGACCACTCGTTTCCCCCAACCCACTGGTCCAGCGAGCACATCGCCTTCAGATACCGATTCACCAGCTTCGCGTTCAAGATATCGATCAGCATCACCAATTCCCACACCTAAACCGCGCGCCAAATCCAACAGAACATGCCGCGGTTCCAGGTTTGCCTCTCCGACAACATCAACTGCAGAAACGTTTTGACCTTTTCGCACCAAGACTCGCCCAGTAATTGGTAATAACCGGTGTCTGCGAATCCTGGTCATAGGCAAGACGTGCACAACTGGTGCTAACATTTTACACTTTTACCATGCACATAATAAATGACAAGCTACAAATCCTGAACCTTTGGTTGCAAGAATGGTTCCAAAAATCAAATCTATCCTCCTAAAGTCCATAACCACTTTTTATATAGATCCTGTCTTCGGCTGGGATCTCTGGGCAGGCGAATTGGGCGTCCACGCGCATCGATAACCACACCCAGCATACCTCCCACGACACGCACACTACCACCACGTCCCGGACCACCCATACCAACATCCGAGCGATGTAAAGGCTGCAGCCGCAATCTTGCTGCTTCTCCCATGGGAATTGGCAGCGCTTCTAAGGTGCCCTGTTTTATATCAAAACTTGTCTCATCACCAGATTCATAAGTGACATGTAAGCGAAGAATTGGTGTCCCTGGACGTGTATTCGCGATCGGGGTGATCACCGTGGCTAAGCTTAGAAATGCGCTTGATTCGAGGACCTGAACCGAGAGATAAGGATTGATTGGTGCAGCTGCACCAAGTGGAGCTGCCAGGTTGCTTTGGTCTAAAACGATTGTCGTGATGCTCGTTGGCTGAACCGCGTCTAACAGGGTCAAGAGGCTGTGTCCAACTGAGGGTGCCCTTGTGAGCACACTGCCTGTCGCCAGGATCGGTTCAAACCAGGGCAGCATGCCTATTCCTGAACGACCAATTTTCTTAGGAAAACCATCTTCTGCAGCAAAAATCGCCCTGCGGATCGCCTGGCGAGCCAAAGCCTGTTCGATCGCCAGGTCTTCGGTCGAAACGGGTAGGCTGGCAGGGTAAATTTTCTTATTGAAGATATAATCCCGGATGTAATCCTCTCCCACTTCCAATGGGATCCAACGCTGGATATCTTCGATTGAACCGTTTTCGAGTAGACCCGGTATCCCCATCCCTAAACCATACTCTGGGAAAACACCCAAACTTAATTCTCCATCGAAAGCCGCCGCTATTGTCGTTGCTGAGGCACCGACATCGATCCCTAAAACACCTTTGGCCGGATCATAAACTTTACTCAAGAATTGAATTATCCTGCCGAAAGCGGTGGATGTCGGTGTCAATCTCATACCCGACCATTCATCCAGATTGCCAACCCCAGGTATGCGGGTTGAACGGATCGAACGGAAAATCTCTGCCATTCTGGTTTGGGCTGGAGAAAGTTGTTCGACCTCGATAGCTGGGCGCACATTCGGGGCAAAGTAATGTTTTGTCAGAGTGCCCAGCCTGGTCTCCACTTCTTCATTCAACGCTTTGTTGCCAGCAAACAATACCTCCGGTCTCTGCTCCGGTGCCATCAAAGAACAAGCCAAACCAACAGATTCAACCATCCGGATGACAGAATTCGTGGCACCATTTTCGGTGCCCCCAGCGATGACGATCACATCAGGTCTTTGACTCAATATCATGTCAAGACGTTCTTCCGGCTTCTTGCGGTCATTAAGCCCAAGGGTGTCGACCACCTGTGCATAAGTGGTTGAAACCAAACGTTGTGCGCTCGCTAAAGAGAGATCCTCGAGCAATCCCACCGCGATGACCTGCAGTGGGGGACCAGCCGATAGGGTCCCCACAAACATATCAATTCCTGAGCCATCCAGTTTGCTGGGGACGATCAGCCGGTCATCATCGCCAATTAACTCACGACCTGTAATATCTTCCAAACGGGTGATTGCCCGGTTGATCCCTTCACCAATGTGATTATAAGGAGCTTGAGCGGTCGTTCTAGCGGTTCCGATTGCCAAAAACCGGTAGCGTCCCTCAACCACATCAAATAGAACCGCGCGGGTGTTGACTTCGCCAACATCTACCGCCAATAAAGAGGTACCAGACTGATCAGTGGATTCCATATTCTCTTTAACTTAACGAATAAATAATCCCAATACATCACTGATGAAATCAACCGAAAATAAAACACGCCCAATTAATGCTGTTAAGGCAGCACTGAATATGCCTGCGAATAAAAACCCGAAAGTGATGGCGATAAAGACTTGACCAATCTGCCCCAATCCATCTATCCAGGTTTGGAATTGAGTCTTTTCGCTGGCTTGAGATAATTTTCCGAATTGAAAATACGCCAACGTCGCTACTGTTCCGATCAAGATGATAATCCCGTTCACCAGGCGCAATCCCACGTTCGCATCGAAAGCCTGATTGGACTGCACAGCAAATAAATTCATCGAGGCGAGAGCTTGGGGGATCAAAGTTCCGGTAACTGCCCCGCCAATCGCTGCAGCTGCGCTCACTCCCACAAGGTAAGACATGGGGAGATTTCCAATGAAGGCGAATCTCGGAGATATCTTCGTGAAAAGTAACCCAGCCAAGATAAGTGGGAACAAAGTTAGAATTTGTTCACTTCTATCACTGATAAATATCGGGACGAACAGGCGTGGCAAGATGATGTTATAGATGGTAACCACCGCCGCAAAGCCTGCTGAGACCCCTATAAACATATGCAAAGTGATTCTAAAAAGCGGGTTATCTCCTATCAGATAACTAAACACCAGGAGGGTAAGGACGAAACCCACGAATGCCCCGATCCAATCAGCCAGGTTCATCGTTTTACCTTTTCTTGATCGCGAGCTGTTCGGGATAACTCGGGGATCACGTAATAGCCTAAACCACCAACCAGGATCAGCAAGGCTGCCACGAATGTCCCCATCCCGAACGCATCCCAAGACCTGCCTGGAAAATCATCACTACCAATGATACGCGCATAGGCAGCCCCTCCTCGCAGGCCAACCACCAGACCATTTACAGGTTGGGGAGAACTCTCATAATATGGTCTTACAACCGGTTCCAGTTGGGCACTGGTAATCAAAACAAAGCTCATCAATGCCTGGGGGTTGGTTATCGTTGGACCCAATTGTTCAATCCACGTTCGAGCAGTGTCGGGATCATCAACAAGCAAGATGACCATTGAGTAGTCAGTAATCTGATCAATCCCCGCCGTGGCAGGCAACCCGTTTCTATCTTCAGTCTCCCAGGCTGATAAACCATCTATCGTAAAAGGTATGGTTCCTTGTGGGTTTTCAATAAAACTAAGCAACCCAACCGCTCCTCCAGGAATATAACCAAGATTGACGTACTCTAATCCGTAAATTAATTTTTGATCGGATTGGATTGATTGGATAAAGCGCTCCGCAAGGATAGGACCACTTGGAGATGTGGAAATCAAAGTCAATAGGGCACCCTCGCTCAGCAAGTGATCGAAGACAGGTGCAGCTGCAGTGTCCAACTCAGCAGCTAAACCTGGCTCAAAGTCAAAACCAACCAATACGCGCGCATTTTCCGGTAGTTGACTGATCAATCGATTAACTTCTGCACTCCCTTCATCATAATCAGGAAATGGCATTTCGTGGCTGGTAATGACGATAGGCCACAAAATAGCCATCAATAAAACCAAAGCAATACCCCATCGCAGCACATGTTGTTGGGAAATCGACCTGCGTGGTGGTAGAGGTTGTGGTTGACCCTCATCCTCCAACAAGCTATTCAACAGGTCAATATGCGCCCGTTGGCTTGTAGAGACTTTCAATTTGGCTGAATAGGTCCGAGGTTTACGGACACGCGCCGCCCCAGGTTCCGCGGGCAAAACCCCCCTCAAACCTGCTAGCGGTCCAGCGTTTTCACGGCCGCTGGAGATGTCTTCGCTTATTTCTGGGGATGATGAATCACCCCGCGAGACATCCCTTCCTTCACCGTCCAAGGGGACCTCTCCAGACCTTTCGTCTTCAAGGAGGTCCTGATCCTCTTCCTCTATTAAGGAATCATTCAACCAATGCGGAATATCCTGTGATTCATTAATCCCTTGATCTGGTAAAAACGGCGCAGTGGGTGAGACTTCACCGACTGTGGCTTCTCCATCACCAGATACTCCAGTCATCCAATCAGATATTGCATTTGCTGGCTGTCCTAACTCTGATTCTGAATCTAGTGTCTCTTCGTTTTCCATCTCGTTCGATTGCTGCAGTTCACTCAGCCAATCTGGCACATTTGAATCAGATTCATGCCCTCCCAATCCGTCCTGGTTATCTTCGATACCTGGAATGCTTAACGCTTCTGAATCAGTCGAGCCTCCTTCCTGTGGATGCAAATGAGCCAGACAGAAATCACAGAACTTATTATCAATTGGATTCGGTTTCCCGCATAATGGACAGTAAGTCTCTTCCATTAATTTCCCCCATATGGTCTGTCAGCGCCCATCAGAATCCGGAGACCTGCAGCAATAATTCCCAAGGACACTCCTAGCAAAATTCCACGCGCACCCGCAACAGCTGGCACTTTACCGATCCAGATCCTTAATTCGGCCAAGCCAGGAATATCGATGCCAAATAATGGGCCAGTCATCAAAAGGATGATGACGGCCGTGGCGATGAACACAATTGAGAGCAGGTTGGGTTTCCGCCGCAATAGACGTACTCCGGCATAAATTAACACCACAGACAGGATGCCCATCAAACTCGCTTCAATTGGTATCAGAATGTAGTTAAAAATCCACAACGAGTACAGATCGGTTGGTCCGAACCAACCTGCTACGCCCATAGTAATTGTTAGTCCAGCTAATAAAGCTATGCTGTTAACCCGATTTGGTTGATCGGTTGTGGATTTTCGCCAGTGGACGATAAAAAGATTAACAACTCCAATTAATAAAGCAGTTGCCACAAGAATAGTCGCCCATTCAAGGAAAACGATTCTCAGGTTAACCAGCAGATCAAACTGCAGGAAATAGCCCAAGAGGACAACTATTCCTACTCCAATCGCGATGGCAGTATAAACTGGGTTTCTCACAGCACACTAAAAAGTTTCAAGATGGCACCGATCACGATCAGACCAATTAATACCCAACGCAGGATATCTTGCGCGTACAGGCTGGCGATATGCATCGGACCAGCACCAAGATAAGCGCCACCAGCATAAGTTTCTTCACCGATCAAAGGTTCTTGGGCTGTGGCGAATAATACAGCCTGACCAGTCAAATTATCTGTTCCGCCCAGCGTCATACCACCCTTACGCTCTGCTGCATCAGTAATCAATGCAACTTCATTGCCAAAGCTTCCAATCAGTAAGTTCGCACCGATATCCTCCTCTTGGATGAACGAGAGGGTGCCAGCAGCGTAAGAATAAGGTGTCAGACCGGTGATCCTTCCTCGCATGGGATCAGATTCCACACCCAGGTATTTTGCCGCATTTTGTTGGGTATCTTGTGAAAGGATACCCAATGATCCCTCACCAGATGTAGCGACTGGGGGTCGATCGCTGATCGATGTTGATCGAGCAATACGATCCAATATACTCAACCCAACATAACCGATCGCACTTTGTGGGCTTAGTAATTGTCCTCTACCTAGAGAGATATGAAGTCGGCTCCCAGCCTCAACTGCTAAACCAATCGCCCTCTGTAAGCGCGTAAAGGCCGGAATCTCCCGCAGTTTTCGCCCCTCTCTCTGCCGGAAAACCACTGAAGCCGCGATCATTAAACCGAAGAACACCAGGACAAAAATTAAACCCAAGATATTGAGACTATCCACGATCAGGTCTCCTCTCGAAGACAAGCTACAAATTCCTCCCGCTGACCATCATCCTCGAGAACACTTGTCAAAGCGTTTAAATGCCCATCTGGCACAATACCATTCAAGATTGGTTGACCAACATAAATCATCTGGGCACCAATCAGTGTTAGTGGGCCAGCTGCCTCGAGGAATGAAGCCACCAGGTTCTCTAACCCCCACCGATGCAGGGCATTCGCCCATACCCGCCAGATATGGTGGTTAGTATCCATTGTTGAAAGTATAGCACAAATCCCAATCTGTCCTTGACCGACAATATCTCGTCTTGATTTTAAATCTGTCGATGAAAGTGGTCAAGTAGGTTTGCAGATCTGTATAGTTTTAAGAATTTGAGATAAACAACCCATCAATTGTCTAAATATATGACAGGTCACAGGTGTTTTTGATGTCATATATTACTATGTGGTTGGCTCAGATGGGACTAAACTATTAGATTAGAAAACCGGTCGGCATTCCTGACCTATATAAAAACAAACGCCGGAAAGGTACGGCGTAATGAATTGAGTTCCGGAGAAATAATGATGAAACGACCTATTATCACCGTTGATGGGATCGAGGCTGTCGCCATGGTTGCCCATAAGGTAAATGAAGTTGTAGCGATTTATCCCATCACGCCATCGTCTGGTATGGGTGAATATGCAGACGCCTGGTCTGCTGTTGGCAAGACCAATATCTGGGGAACAGTACCCTTGGTAGCTGAGCTGCAATCAGAAGGTGGTGCTGCTGGAGCAATACATGGAGCCCTTCAAGCAGGTGCATTGACCACAACCTTTACAGCATCTCAGGGTTTGTTGCTCATGATCCCCAATATGTACAAGATCGCCGGGGAGTTGACCCCCACCGTATTCCATGTTTCAGCACGTTCGCTAGCGGCTCAGGCACTCTCCATCTTTGGCGATCATTCCGATGTCACCGCCGCCAGATCCACGGGTTTTGCCCTGTTGTCCTCTGGTTCTGTTCAAGAAGCTCATGATTTTGCATTGATCGCGCAGGCTGCAACGCTCGAATCTCGAGTACCCTTCTTACACTTTTTTGAAGGCTTTCGCGTATCGCATGAAGTGAATAAAATTGAACAGCTCACCGATGAAGACATGCGGGCGATGATAGACGATGAACTTGTCCAAGCTCACCGTTCCCGCAGATTGTCACCTGATCATCCAGTTTTGCGAGGCACCGCTCAAAACCCCGATGTTTTTTTCCAGGCTCGTGAAACAGTTAACCCTTACTATGAAGCATGTCCAGATATCGTTCAGAAAGCCATGGATAAATTTGCCAGTCTGACTGGACGGCAATATCACAACATAGATTATTACGGTGCGCCCGATGCAGAGCGAGTCATTGTAATGATGGGTTGTGGTGCAGTAACTGCCTCTGAAACAGTAGATTACCTCAACCAAAGAGGGGACAAGTTGGGAGTTGTAGTTGTACGTCTATACCGCCCATTCCCGGTAGGTGATTTTCTAAAATCACTGCCCCCGACAGTAAAGACGATCGCAGTGCTCGACCGTACTAAAGAACCTGGTTCTATTGGGGAACCACTCTTCCTGGACGTAATTGCCGCGATCCAAGAAGGATTGGAGAAAGGGATCGCAACCTTCTCTGAGAAACCGCGTATCACCGGTGGAAGGTATGGACTTTCATCCAAGGAATTTACCCCAGCCATGGTTAATGGCATCTTTTCAGAAATGACCGAGAGTGAGCTAAAAAACAACTTTACAGTCGGCATTATCGATGATGTCACTAACAACAGCATTGATTATGATCCTGGTTTCTCAATCGAGGACCCGCAAACTGTACGGGCGGTCTTTTTCGGTTTGGGATCTGATGGCACGGTTGGAGCCAATAAAAACTCGATCAAAATTATCGGCGAAGAAACCGAAAATTACGCCCAGGGATTTTTTGTTTACGACTCAAAGAAAGCAGGCGCGATCACCATCTCTCACCTTCGATTCGGTCCACAACCGATCCGGGCCCCATATTTGATCGACAATGCAAATTTTGTCGCCTGCCACCAATTCACCTTCCTTGAGCGCTTTGATATGCTTAAATACGCAGCGCCCAAGGCTGTCTTCCTCTTAAATAGTTTTGTCGGTCCGGACGAGGTTTGGGATCTGCTTCCACGCCAGGTTCAAGAGACGATCATCGAGAAAGAGTTGCGCTTTTATGTCATCGATGGCTATAAAGTTGCTGAAGAAGCCGGTATGGGAAGGCGGATCAACACCATTATGCAAACCTGCTTCTTCGCCATCAGCGGAGTCCTGCCCCGCGAACAGGCGATTACCGCCATCAAAGAAGCAATTCGCAAGACATATGGCAAACGTGGAGAAGCGGTTGTCAAACGCAATTTCGAAGCGGTCGACAAGACGTTGGCGAACTTGTTCGAAGTCAACGTTCCTGAAGAAGTGACCAGCCAATTGACCATCCGCAAACCAGTGCCAGACGCTGCACCTGAATTTACCCGGGAAGTACTTGGAGAAATCATCGCTGGAAGAGGAGACGATCTACCGGTTAGCGTTTTTCCTGTTGACGGAACCTATCCAACAGGCACTACCAAATGGGAGAAACGTAATATCGCCCTCGAAATCCCCGAGTGGGACACAGACATCTGTATCCAGTGCGGCAAGTGCGTGTTTGTCTGCCCACATGCAGTGATCCGGGAAAAAGTATACGATCCCGCCTTATTAGAGAAAGCTCCCCCTTCCTTCCCCTCAGCAAATGCTCGGTGGAAAGAATTCCCCAATATGAAATACACCTTGTCCATCGCTCCTGAGGATTGCACAGGATGCGGTCTATGCATAGAGGCCTGTCCTGCCAAAGATAAAACACAGGTGGGACGTAAAGCGATCAATATGGTCGATCAACCACCGATTCGTGAACGCGAGGTTGCCAATTGGGAATTTTTCCTCACCCTTCCTGAAGTAGATCGCACTGCGCTAAAGATCGGCACAGTCAAGAACTCTCAATTATTGCAACCGCTCTTCGAATTCTCCGGTGCTTGTGCCGGTTGTGGTGAAACACCATACCTGAAGCTGCTCTCCCAATTATTTGGCGATCGAATAATGATTGCCAATGCGACTGGATGTACATCGATCTATGGTGGCAACCTGCCGACCACCCCCTGGTCAGCAAATGCCCAGGGTCGTGGTCCAGCCTGGTCCAATTCGCTGTTTGAAGATAACGCTGAATTCGGTTTGGGCATGCGTCTGACTTTGGAAAAACACCAGGAATATGCCCGTGAGCTCCTGCCGACGTTCTCAGATATCGTCGGTCAAGATTTGGTCACAGAAATTCTCAATGACGATCAAAGTAATGAAGCGGGTATTGCTGCTCAAAGAAAGCGTGTTGAATTACTCAAAGAACGACTGGCAAATGTAGATGATCCGCACGCCAAAGATCTGCTCAGCATCGCAGATAATTTGGTAAACAAGAGCATTTGGATTGTTGGTGGTGACGGTTGGGCATATGATATCGGCTACGGTGGCTTAGACCACGTACTTGCCATGGGTCGCAATGTAAACATCCTGGTGCTTGATACTGAGGTCTACTCCAACACCGGTGGGCAGGCATCAAAAGCGACACCAAGAGCTGCCGTGGCGAAGTTCGCCGCCAAGGGTAAAGGTCTTCCCAAAAAGGATTTGGGGATGAGCGCCATGTCTTACGGTTATGTGTATGTCGCCAAGATAGCTATGGGTGCCAGCGACCAGCAAACCCTGCGCGCCTTCATCGAAGCCGATGCATATGATGGTCCTTCATTGATCATCGCTTACAGCCACTGCATCGCACATGGTTACGATCTGATCAAAGGTCTTGAACAGCAGAAATTGGCTGTCCAATCTGGCTACTGGCCTCTATTTCGCTATAATCCAGATCTTGCTGATCAGGGTAAAAATCCTTTGATCATCGATTCAAAGAAACCGACTATCTCGTTATCTGATTACGCTTATAACGAAACCCGGTATCGCATGCTCCTGCAAAGTGACGAACAGCGTGCCGAAGCACTCATGAAACAGGCTGAGGATGATGTCGAAAGTCGCTGGGAACTCTATCAACAAATGGCCGCGATGCATTATGATGGCAAGAATGGGAACGAGTAATCTCTCAAACCTGGATATTTGGGTAAAGTGAGATTCGCTTTCAGTCACCAACAGATAAACATTCTATCTCTGGATTGTTTGCAGCAACCTTACCCAACTTATCCTTTGCACAATCTTGTACATATGACAAGGAGCGTTTCATGGTAGACCTTACTACGAGCTATTTAGGATTAGATCTAAAAAATCCTCTCATTGCCTCAGCATCGCCATTATCGCAAAAAGTTGAAACCGTGCGGCAGCTGGAACGCGCCGGGATCGCGGCGGTGGTTATGTATTCCCTCTTCGAGGAACAAATAATCTATGACAGCTTGAGATTGGATCGCGACCTGAGCCAGGGCACTGAATCTTTTTCTGAAGCCTTAACTTTTTTTCCAGATTTAACTGCCTACAACGATTTAAACCAATACAGCATTGGCCCGGATGATTATGTCGAGAACTTGCGTAAATTAAAGAGCGTAGTAGATATCCCTATTATAGGCAGCCTGAATGGGCTGACTAATGGTGGTTGGATAGAATATGCCAGGAAGATCGAGGAAGCCGGCGCAGATGCTTTGGAGCTGAATATCTATAACTTATCGACGAACCCGGAGGTTTTCAGCCAAGAGATCGAAAATGAATATCTCGATCTGGTGCGTTCCATCCGGGCTTCGATCGAAATTCCCATCGCAATCAAACTGAGCCCTTTCTTCACCAACCTGCCCAATTTCGCCAGCAACCTGGTTGAAGCAGGAGTAAATGGTCTGGTACTCTTCAACCGTTTCTACCAGCCTGAGCTCGACCTTGAAGAATTAGAGGTCGTCCCCAGTTTGGTATTGAGCAATTCACAGGAACTTCGTTTGCCATTACGCTGGATCGCTATCTTATATGGACGTATCTCAGCAGATTTTGCTTTGACAACCGGGATTCACACTGCAGAAGATGTCCTTAAAGCGACGATGGCTGGCGCCAGTGCTAGCATGGCAGCCTCCACGTTTCTCAAATATGGCATCGACCATGGGACCGAGATCCTGGATGGGGTTAAATCATGGATGGAGGAGCATGAATACGAATCCATCGCTCAAATGAAGGGCAGCATGAGCCAGCAAGCCGTCGCTGAACCAGCTGCCTTCGAACGAGCTAATTACATTAAAGTATTAAGTTCTTTTGATTTACGTTTTGCGCCCTAATTGGGCTTTCTTCCCCCAAAATTAAACGTGGGGAGCCGCGGCGGCTCCCCACGAATTATTAATCACAATAATTCCGGAGTGTTTATTTGAGAGAGTTATTCTTTCGGTGCTGGCATTTGTGAGTGTTTCTTCTGTCGGTAAACGATCCTTCCCCGTGATAAATCGTAGGGAGACATCTCCAGGCGTACGCGATCCCCAAGCAAGATGCGAATATAATGTTTTCGCATCTTTCCTGATAGGTATGCCAGTACTTCATGATCGTTATCCAGGCGAACTTTAAACTGGGTTGCTGGTAAGGCTTCGATCACTGTGCCTTCAACTGTTATTTTTCCTTCTTCTTTAGCCATCTACACCTCCGGAATCTCTTTCGTGCTCCAAACTTTACTCGGAAGAATATCTCGGGTGTTTGCGCCTCATCCGTCGGATTGCTTTTTTCTTTTGGATGCGACGTAATTCACTCTTTGAAACAAACCATCTTTTTCGTCGAACAGTGCTCATCACACCACTCTTAGCAACTTTTTTGCGGAATCGCCTGAGCAGTTGATCCTGACTTTCATTTGGTCTTAGTTCAACTGATACCAATATCCTCACCTCCTTTTCTAATCTTCTACAGGCAACAAAATAGCCCGGCTGACGTTCACTTTCCCAGCCGAGCATTGCTTGGCTTCTCATTTACATTAGTTCCGAAATGTTAACCGTCTTCTACGCGTTGTCCTCCGGTAAAAATGTAGTATATGGTACTTGAACGTCTTTCAAATTATAATGCAATAAAATCCATCTGTCAATTAAAGTTCACGGTCTCCTCATAGGTTAACGAATTTTTATTGCATTTCTCATCATAATTTACTAAAGTTCATCCAAACCAAGGAGATATACTTACTAAATCAACACTCTTTGTGATCAGTGCTCACCCAAATCCCGTTGATTCTCCTAAGTTTTCTAATTAATGTTTTTCAATGAGGCAGAATGCCAATCATAAATAACCAAAATCAAACCGAATCAAATAAGAATAATGAATTTGAACCATGTTATGGCTGCGGTGCCCAGGTACCAAAGAGCAATGGTCCGACA
>DAOVCZ010000125.1 GCA_030669775.1 Chloroflexota bacterium
GTTGACCAATAGTATACATCGCAAGCCCCTTGTGTCTGCCGAGAATTTCCCCCTGGGAGTTAAGAATTTCTCCTTCGGATAGATCTTGGACTGAATTCCGCTTAAGAAACTCTCTGTAATCACCATTTCCTAAAAAGCACAAATCCTGACTGTCAGGTCTTTCAGCGACTGGTAGGTTAAACTTTCTGGCGATGTTTCTGACTTCACTCTTAGAGAATTCTCCCAATGGAAATAATGCCTTTGAGAGTTTATCTTGGTCGAGAACGTGCAACACATAGGACTGGTCTTTACTCTCATCAACAGCTTTCACCAGTTGCATGCGGTTGGAATGATTTCTCAGGCGGGCATAATGACCAGTCGCCATGAACTGAGCACCAAATGCCTGTGCGTGGTTCAACAAAAACTCCCAGCGAATGTGCCGATTACACTGCAGGCAGGGATTAGGAGTGATGCCCTGCGTGTAGCCAACGATAAATGGCATTACTACCTGATTGTAAAAAACATCCTGGGCATCAATGGCGTAGAAAGGGATGTTTAATCGGGCGGCAACACGCTTTGCTTGTGCCATGGCATCGGGAGAACAACATCGATTGATGCTTCCGGTGCCAGGTTCACTCCATAGACGGAGCATCATGCCAATGACATCATAACCTTGCTCAACAAGAAGGGCAGCAGCCACAGAACTATCAACTCCACCGCTCATCGCAACCGCGACTCTTATGGATGGAACGCTCTGTGAAATATTATGATTTTGAAGGTTGGGGGATATTTTTGGTGGCAGCGGTTCTTTCCTGTTTAATGAAGATAGGTTCACAGAGTGATCAACTCACGGACTTGATGAATGAGACCGGGTAAAGTTTCCAGGAAACCTTCTATTTCATCCATTGTCGTCATCTGACCAATGGTAACCCGTAACGATCCTAATGTCCATTCTCTGGGAAATCCCAGGGCGAGCAATACTTCCGAAGGTTCTGGATCGCCAGTTTTGCATGCTGAACCTGAAGAACATGCATATCCAGCGGCATCCAGCATCATTAGTAATGTATTGCCATCAACACCTTTGAAGACAAAGCTCGTATGATTTGGTAGGCGGTGACTCGGATGACCGGTCAATTTCACTGATGGGATCTGATCAAGAGTTTGATTGATGATTCGATCGCGAAGGGGTAAGTAATGACTCAATCTTTCTTGATGCCCTTGTTGGGCTAAATCGAAAGCTTTTGCTAAACCGACGATATATGGAATGTTATGGGTGCCAGCACGAAGATTATTTTCTTGTCCTCCACCGGTCAGGGATGGGACAATCGGAGTGCCTTCTCGCACGTAAAGAATTCCAACCCCCTTGGGTCCATAAAATTTATGCGCTCCGATGCTCATCAAATCAACATTGAGCGAATCGACATTGACCGGGAGGTGAGCCGCTCCTTGGACTGCATCAGTATGAAAACGTATTCCCCGAGAACGGCAGATTTTTCCAATTTCATCAATTGGATTGACTGATCCAATTTCATTGTTTGCGTGTATCACCGAGACGATTGCAGTATCTGGGCGGATGCGTTTCTGAACTTCATCTGGGTCAACCATTCCGTACCGATCGACAGGGATGATCTCAACTTCGAACCCATGCAGCTCCTGCAATTGGTTGACTGTATTGGAGACCGCATGATGCTCAACTGGACTGATTAAAATGTGGGAAGCCCCGCGGCTTTTTCGCTCAGCGAAAGCTACTCCACGCAAAGCCATATTGTCACTCTCTGAGCCACAGGAAGTGAATATGATTTCTTTGGATTTGGAACCGATTAAGTCAGCCACAACTTGGCGGGAGTCCTCTAAGGATTCTTCCGCTTGCTGCCCATATTTGTGGGTTGACGATGAATTCCCATATTTCTGATTAAAATATGGCATCATCACATCCACCACTCTGGGATCTACGGGTGTTGTCGATGCATAATCCAGGAAGATTATTGAATTATTTCGCATAAAGATAAATTAATTTTTTGGATGATCAAGCCAGATTATAGCATGTCTCAAATTGTTGAAAGGTCTCAGTTATACCTAAATTAATGATCCTTTTTGGATTATTTTTCAATGTAAATAATAGATCTCCCCTCCTACAATTCTATCCCTTGATATAATAGACGGGTTCTAATTCTCATTATTTGGAGGTCTTATGTCGGGGACAATCCGGTTTGGTACAGATGGATGGAGGGCGATGATCGCAGATGATTATACCTTTGATAATGTCCGTCGTTGTGCCCAAGGTTTCGCAGAGTATTTAATTTCTAAGGGTTTTCAAGGGGAATGGGTGGTAATTGGTTATGACAATCGATTTCAGTCAGAAAGTTTTGCCGCTGCCTGCGCAGAAGTGATGGTCGCCAATGACATCTTGGTTTATTTGACAGAAGAGGCGACACCTACTCCCGTGATCTCGTATTCTGTTGTCGACAAAGGTGCGGTTGGAGCGATAAATATCACTGCTTCTCATAATCCTCCGTCGGATAATGGCTTCAAGGTGCGGAACCGGCATGGCGGTGCGATAGCTCCCGAGGGTTTAAAAGATATCGAGCACCGAATTCCTGAATTAATTGGGGATATTAAGCGAGTCCAATTATCTGAAGCATTATCAGATGGGCGCATTGTATCATTTGATCCAAAACCAGCTTATGTGAAGCAAATCAATCGCTTGGTGGATCTGGAACCCATTAAATCGGCTGGATTGACTGTTCTCATCGATCCGATGTGGGGTAACGGGGCAGGTTGGTTTTCCCAATTATTGGCAGGTGGAACGACAAAGGTGGTAGAAATTCACGATTTCCGTAATCCGATCTTTCCGGAAATGATCCGACCGGAACCTATTCCTCCCAATGTCGATGTTGGCTTACAGAAAACCCTTGAACATCAAGCAGATGTGTTAATCATCACGGATGGAGATGCTGATCGTCTCGGAGTTGGTGATGAAAATGGTGTCTTTATTGACCAGTTACGCGTCTATGGTCTGCTGGCATATTATCTACTAGAAGTTCGAGGAGAACGTGGTCCAATAGTAAAAACCCTTTCTACGACAGATATGCTCAAGAAGCTGGGAAAAATCTATGACGTTCCAGTGATTGAGACTGGTGTGGGATTTAAGTATGTCGCGCCAGCAATGCTCGAATATGATGCCATGATCGGCGGAGAAGAATCGGGTGGATACGCCTTTCATGGGCACGTTCCCGAACGTGACGGAATCTTGGCTGGATTATATTTATTAGACATGATGGTAAAGCTGCATTGCAAACCTTCAGAATTAATCAATATGCTTTTTGAGAAGGTTGGTGAGCATTACTATGACCGGATCGATACCCGTTTCACAGGTGACTCTCAGGCAAGGCGGGAACGAATATTGAATGCAAATCCGGCGACTATTGGCGGATTTAAGGTCACCGATCTCAATACCAAAGATGGGTATAAATTTTCACTGGGTGAAAATGGTTGGTTGCTCATTCGCTTCTCGGGAACTGAGCCGATTATCAGAGTCTACACAGAAACGACGGACCAAGATAAAGTCGGTGCCATTTTGGAAGATGGTCTCCGGATTGCAGGTCTGAAATAAGTGTTAGTCGACACACATTGTCATCTGGATTTTAACAGTTTCGACAAGGACCGCGATCAGGTAATCGCGCGGGCGCGAGAAGCTGGTGTAGAACGATTATTAAATCCTGGAATTAATCTCGAATCGAGCGTTGTGGCAGTAAAACTTTCTGAGAAATATCCTGAAGTTTATGCTGCGGTTGGCGTTCACCCAAACGATGGACTTTCGTGGGAAAGTGATTCTGTTTCCCAATTACGAAAATTGGCCACTCATAAAAAAGTAGTTGCAATTGGGGAGATAGGCCTCGACTTTTACCGGGATCGAACTCCCAGGGAATTGCAGGTACAAATATTTAAGGAACAACTGAATCTCGCGGCTGAATTAAATTTACCGGTGGTCATTCACAGCCGAAAGGCGATAGCAGAGGTATTGGAAATATTGGAAGAGTGGCGAGGAAATTTGGACCGTTCCCAATCCAGGATGGCTGACTATCCGGGTGTATTACACTCATTTTCAGGTGATGTGCAATTAGCAGATCGGACAAGAGCTTTAAACTTCTTCATCGGTATAACAGGTCCGGTTACTTTTCGGAATGCAGGAGATCTCCAGGATTTAGTGATAAGATTACCTCTCCAGGAATTATTGATTGAAACTGACGCGCCGTTTCTCTCCCCTCACCCACATCGAGGAAAGCGTAACGAACCTGCAAAGGTAAAGTTGGTAGCAGAAAAGATCGCCGAACTTCATCAAGAAGCTTATAATATTGTTACGGAAATCACAACTGCTAACGCAGCGCGATTGTATGGATGGTGATAATCAATTGACCACAGCAACTTTCTACACACCTGTCCAGAACAGCATCCTCCAGGTTGAGACTAGGATGCGAGATGTTACCAATGGACACCATCCGGACTTAGGGGCTGCTTTGGAACATTTGCTTTCCTCGGGAGGGAAACGAGTTAGACCTGCAGTCGCTTTGCTCACTGGCGCGATGCTGGGAGCTGATAACGAGAAAATAATTTCGCTTGCAGCATCGATCGAGTTGCTGCATACTGCAACCCTGGTTCATGACGATCTGATCGATGGCGCGTTATTGAGAAGGGGGTTCCCAACTCTAAATGCACAGTGGACACCTGGCGCCACTGTTCTAACAGGGGATTTCATTTTTGCTTGTGCTGCTAAATTGGCAGCTCAAACCGATTCTGTTGAATTAATGCATTTATTTGCAGAAACCTTAGCGACAATCGTAAACGGCGAAATCACACAAATGTTTCCTCGACAGGATGATGGCTATTATGATGAGTATTTGAAACGCATTTATGCCAAAACTGGTTCACTTTTTGTGTTGGCAACAACTGCCCCTGCAATCCTCAGCTCAATCCGCGAGTCAACATTTGATACCGCTCAGCGCTTCGGATACGGAATAGGCATGGCATTTCAAATTACCGATGATGTACTGGATTTTACGGGTAAGCAATCTTCAGTCGGTAAGCCTGTTGCCAGTGATTTACGTCAAGGGCTGGTTACTTTGCCCACGATTTATTATCGTGAAAAAAACCCTGACGACCAGAACTTGGATATCATTCTATGTGGTAAGAATATCAAGAATGAGAATCTAAATCAATTGGTTGGCGCCATACAATCAAGTGGTGCGATAGAGAGATCGATGAACAAAGCCAGGCAATTTGTTAACCAAGCTTTGGAAGCCCTGGACGAGCTCCCTTTGACCGCTGAACGCCGAGCATTAGAAGATTTAGCGAACTATATCGTCGACCGCCGTATCTAATGGCTTGTTTCTAAAATTTGTTGGTAGTGGTTTGCTAAAAAAACAAACTTCGAACTAAATAACTTCGAACTAAATAATTGACAAAAACGATTGGGCATAGTACCATTTTGCGGCTTGACATATCGGCGAGGTAGCTCAGTCGGCAGAGCAGAGGACTCATAAGCCTTGTGTCGCGGGTTCAAGTCCCGCCCTCGCCACTGAATAGAGACAGCCTTCCTGGAAAAGGAAGGTTTTTCATTATGAGAAAAGTGTGCCTGTAAATACGTGGTGGGTTTTGCTTGACAAGGTTCTTGGAATTCAAGCATCATTGATGTTTTCCTATCGAGCAGGTCCGCGAGCTCTCGCAGACCAACCCACTTCGCTCGATTACCACTGCCATGACGCATCTTGCATGGTCGATAACGATCAAATGGCTCACCCCTTGCATCAACCTCTTCACAGACGAAAACATATGCTTCACCATCGCAGGACTCGCAGCGGTCAAGGATGCATACTTTCATCATTTTGCTCACCTCCTTTCGTAGAATCAAAAAAGCCCGCCTCGCTCACTCAACACTCTGAGTTTGCGAGACGGGCTTGGATAGAGCCGTACGGATGACTACGAGATGCAGGTGGCACGGGTACCTGCACCTCGCTCCATTGCTGCCCAGACGGTGCCCCTGGGATACCGACAT
>DAOVCZ010000025.1 GCA_030669775.1 Chloroflexota bacterium
CTGTATTGTCTTGACAACCAAACAGGTCATCTGCGCTGGAAATTCAAGACAAAGCAACCCATCACCGCCACACCTGTGGCTCAAGATGATATGATCTTCATTGGCTCAACCGATAACACGCTCTACGCACTCCCAGCCAAATTATCAAGTTAGACCTAAAACTTCCCCAAGTATGGAGAGATATTTCCAGTGTCAGAATTCCTGAGGAGCATATTTGGCAATAGTGGCGAGGCAGATCCAGAAGATTCAGCCTCTTTTGAGAGTTCCAACCTTCCCACTCAACCATACAGCTCTCAATCGGGCAGCAGATACCCCCCAAAGATGACAGCCTTCAGGAATCCATACATTGTTGGAATTGGCAATTCAATTGGTCTACAGCGTGATCATAATGAAGATGCTTTGTTCGCCATGACCACAAATATGGTCAGCAACAACATCAGCCTACTAACAGGCTTGTATATCGTCGCCGATGGTATGGGTGGTCACCTTCACGGAGAGAAAGCCAGCGAAGTGGCTGTTCACGCTATGGCCAGCAGTGTGCTTTCAAACTTGTTTTCCTTTACCGTTGACGATCCAAATATAGAACGGGAGGAATCCATTCAAGAGCTGATGGAGGAGGGCATGCGTTCAGCCCACCAAGCCATTCTTCAGCAAGCCCCTGGGGGCGGTTCTACGCTCACTGGATTGCTCATCTTGCAAGATCAAATGACGATTGCGCATATCGGTGATAGCCGCGCATACCAAATCGTTCCTGAAAAAGATGTGCAAGTGCTAACCACGGATCACTCCCTGGTCAAACGCCTGCAAGATCTGGGACAGATCACTTCCGACGAAGCAGCCATACACCCACAACGGAACGTTCTCTACCGGGCTCTCGGTCAGGCTGAACCAATAGACGCAGAAGTGATCACCTCTCCCGTACCTTCATCCGGTTATTTAATGTTATGTTCTGATGGTCTTTGGGGTGTGGTATCAGATAACGAAATGGTGGAAATCATTACGACAGCGGACTCTCCGCAAGAAGCCAGTCAAAAGCTGCTCGAAGCTGCAAATACAGCCGGTGGACCGGACAATATTTCAGTTATCATCATCGAAATACCTGATTAACCTGATCCCCAGCGATTCCTCTCATGAGGATAATTTTCACTCTACAGGAAACCGACTTATGTCAAAACTAATCATTCTACACATGCTGAATTCAGAGCCGATCCTTGGAGAAATTGATGAACTACCCGCTCCAACAGATAATATAATTACGGTGCATAATCCCCGCCACATAGATGGAAAAGACATCAATTACATCCAGGAACAAGTCACTACAGTCATCTGGCCAATTGAGAAGATCAATTTCATCGAAATTATGCCCGGTGAAGAAGAAGAAGAAGATATTATTGGATTTGTGAGGGAATAATCAATGCAGTATAGTTATAAAGATCGTCGTATATTGGTTGTCGATGACGAGGAGCGCATGGTTCGCTTCATCCGCCTGAACTTAGAGCATGATGGATTTCAAGTCTATGAGGCTTTTAATGGGAAACAAGCCATTGATAAAATTCGCAGCAATCTACCCGATTTAGTCTTACTGGATGTAATGATGCCGGATATAGATGGCTTTGAAGTGCTGGAGATGATCAGGGAATCAAACACCGTGCCGGTAATCATGCTCACCGCCAAGGGTGAAGAAGAAGATCGTGTGCATGGTCTGGAATTAGGCGCAGATGACTATATCACGAAACCGTTCAGCCCTCGCGAATTGGTCAGCAGAGTTCGCGCAGTATTACGCCGGACCGAGATGACAGGTGCCAGTACGCACGGCTTGATCGAAGTAGATGACCGGTTAAAAATTGATTTTGACCGCCACGAAGTCTGGGTAGAAGGAAACCTGGTTAAGCTGCGTCCAACAGAGTATCGCTTGCTCTATCATCTGGTTCAAAATGCAGGTTGGGTGCTCACGCACGATCAAATTCTCACCAAAGTCTGGGGATATGAATATCGCGATGAACCTCATTATGTCAGGTTGTATATCAATTATCTACGCCAAAAGATAGAAAAAGATCCCGCCAACCCAAAATATATCCTGACAGAGCGCGGTGTTGGTTACAGGTTTATTGATTTCCGCCGTGATAAAGCGCTCTTGGAGCAGTGATCCCAAAGCAAGATTGAGCCCGGTGTTAATCAGCTGGCATTTGAGCCTAAGGTCACTTTTTATGGGACTAAATTCAGACCTTGCAAGTCGATAAACTCTGGGCTATACTCACCCCGAAGAGGTGAGCCAATCCATGACAAAGCAACGCATATTATTGGTAGACGACCATGAGGTAGTCCGTCTGGGTTTAAAAGCCCTCCTAGATCGTCATCCAGAATTTGAAGTTGTCGCTGAAGCGAGCACCGCTCGTGAGGCGATTGAAAGAGTAGCAACCTACACACCTGATGTAGTTGTGATGGATATTCGCTTACCGGGAGGCTCTGGGATTGAAGCCTGCGACGAGATCGTGTCCAATTATCCGGGCACGAAAGTCATTATGTTGACTTCCTATGCCGAGGATGAGATGCTCTTCTCGGCGATCCGGGCTGGCGCATCCGGGTATGTATTAAAGCAAATCGGAGGTGAGGATTTGGTCCGGGCTATCGAGGCTGTTGGACGAGGAGAAGCTTTGCTGGACCCAGCGGTGACACAGCGTATCTTTCAAGAGGTCCGCAAAGCTGCCAAAGAAGAGGAAGCATCTGCCTTCTCTGCCCTCACCCAGCAGGAAAGACATGTTTTGCTGCTCGTCTCTGAAGGTAAAACCAATCGAGAGATCGCCAAAGCACTTTTCTTGGGAGAAGGTACCGTTCGTAACTATGTCAGCAGCATTCTCTCGAAACTGGGGGTGAGTAATCGCGCTGAAGCCGCTGCTTATGCGGTGGAACATAACTTGAAGGATTATCTCTGAGGATTTAATTTCCCCCGATAAAATTTATTAGAAACTGGGAATCTAAAGTAACCCGGTTTCTTTTTGATTATTCTGCCTCTACCCTACAAACAGGACAGGGACACAATTTCCGCAAGTAATTCCAATTATAAATCCCGTAATGGTGCCCATCTTCCCATTCAGGGGTGATTCCATAGGTGCCGACCGCTTCAATATTCACCAAGCGGGTGGCTGGAGTATCTTCATCCTCTGCGGCAAACATTTCTGGGGTTGGATGGCCGCCCATATTCTCATGCCCCCCACGACACTCGGCGCATGGGCAGGCCACCCGGAATAAGGTAAATGAGTACTCGCTCGTGTGACCATCGTTCCAATTTATCGTCATGACCCTTTTTTGGCGATCGACAGTGATACCTGCCGGTTTTAGATTATCCATAGAAAATCGCTACCTCACAATATTATATTTTTCATCCCCAAAATCATAAAACAATCAGGGATTTTGAACCACCCTGAGAAAGTTCGCCACTGCCCACCCATGACGAGATTCGTCAAATGGTCCCATTAAATACCACCATGTATAACTATCCACCTGCTGGGGTCCATCCTGCACTAAGAAAACCTCATCCTCGCCTCCCAGCAACCTGACTTCCCGATCGAGTCCCGGTCCGGCTCTCAACCGTAAACCATCCCCTCCCGTTCCGGTGACCTGAACGTATGCGTCAATGGCTATGTCCCCTGGAGGAGGCGGTGGAAAATCTGTCGCAGCTGGTGTTTCCGTCTCTGTTGGCGTGGGAGTAGGGAGTGTCGGGGTGGCGGTAGGCAAGGCGATAACAGTGATCACAGCCGTTGATGCACCAGCTGGTGTTTGCGGTGAACGAGTCCAAGACAGGAGCAGCAGAGTGGCGATCAACAGAGCAACCCCAAATCCAACAGCACCGAAGATCAACCAAGGGTCCAGGAAAAATCGAACAATTTTTCGTAATTCCAAAAGATCACTCTATCAGCATTAATCTATAAGGAAGAAACCTAGAGCCAGAATGAAATAGATCGTCAGCAGCACAGCACCTTCTAACCAGTTTGATTCGCCATCTTCGGACACAAAAGCGGTGATCAATACCCCAGCTATCAAGGCAATCAACTCCAGCTCATTGAAGATCAATTGAAGAGGATTACCAAAGATCAGGCTGATGAAGACGAGGACTGGAGCAACAAACAAGGCAATTTGTAAACTTGAGGAGACGGCTATCTCAACGCTGAGATCCATCTGGTTGCGGGCTGCTACCTGCACGGCCACCAGGTGTTCGGCGACATTTCCAATCAACGGGATAAAGATAATACCAACAAAGAATTCCGAAATACCCAATCCGGTCATTACTGGCTCGACTGCTTGGATAAGCAGTTCACTTGCGATAACAACCCCAACCGTCGCGAGAGCCAATACAAGTAGCGCTTTTCTAACTGACCAGACCGGTTTGTGGATGATCTTCTCAGTAGTCTTATGCGATAAGGGAGCTCCTTCGAACTTTAAACTATATAACAGGGCAAGCCCATACAGGATGATCATGATCGCTGCTGTGCCCACGCTGAGAGCTTCCACACGAGTTGATTGCGGGTTGTCGATGTAACTGCTGAATATAGAAGGGATGAGCAGGGCTATCACGGCTAACACCAGTAGAATCGCGTTGCGGCTGGCCTGGCGACGATCGAAGGTTTGAATGCCATGGCGCACCCCGCCGACCACCATTGACAAGCCCATGACCAGGAGCAGGTTCCCCAAGATCGAGCCAGTGATTGACGCTTTTACCAATTCTAATAAACCTGCTCGAATGGCGACAATGGTGATGATCAATTCAGCGGCATTGCCCAGAGTAGCATTTAGCAATCCTCCGATGCGAGGGTTTGTATAAGCAGCTAAAGCTTCTGTGCCTTCCCCAATTAATGCGGCCAGAGGGATCACCGAGAGCGCTGATAAAATAAAAACCAAAAGTGGTTCCCAATGGAGGTATTCGGCAAGGTAAGCTAAAGGGAGAGCCAATAATAGTAACGTAATTGGCTTATGCTTGATGTACCCAAATAATTGATTCACTTTTCCTTTACCCTTTATGCTGATTAGCTTGGAATAATGCTTTTGGCGCCTTGTCAGGGACCAGGACCTTCAAAGACTTGGGGAGCACAGCGATCGCTACCTGCTTGCCTCCAACCTCTGGTTCGCCATCTAATTGGAGATATATCGGGGTATCCGATTCTAAAATAATCTCCTTAAACTGCATGTATTGAACTCGTTTGGAATTGACATGCCTTCCAGACCATAACGACCACGCTTGCTGGAGGACATCTTCAAGATTTTCCCCATCAAACAACCACAATTCCATCAAACCGTCATCCAAACTCGCCTCCGGGGAAAGGGTTGCAAATCCCCCTGCATATAAACGTATGTTGCTCACCTCCGCCAGTATAAATTTGCCTTCCACGTGTAAATCATCTTCGACAACACGTAAATCTATACCTCTCCACTGTCTCGCATTCCATACCACACTCGTTGCATAGCGCATTACCGTAAAATTCTTTTCCCATTGTTTCCTGGGTTCGATTCGGTGAACGATAAAAGCATCTATCCCAATGCCCGACCACAAGAGGAAATGCTTATCATTACACAATCCGACATCCACCTGCTGAACTTGCCCTTGGGCCAGACGATGAGCGCTTTCTTCCAGGGCTCTCCACCTCGTCCAACTCAATCCGGGCAGACCAAGCTCCTTAGCCCACACATTAGCGGTTCCGGCTGGCAATACACCCAATGCAGTCTCTGTTCCCACGAGACCCGGTAGGGCTTTGTTAAGCGAACCATCTCCCCCTACAACAATGATCGAGTCTCTATTATCCTGAACAGCCTGGCGGGCAAGGGATTGAATGTGTCTGCCACCAGTGGTAGTTTCAATTTCCACACCCCATCCGTATTGCTGAAGGACCCTCGCTGCACGCTCGGTCAACATTCGGGAGGGATAGCGACCTGCCACGGGGTTATACACCAGAAGAGTGTTTGGCATAGAGTAAATATCCCAAGATCGATTGGGTGCTTTGATTAATGGATTTCAGCCAGCCGATGACTAGTATTTTCGTTCTCAAGGTGAAATGATTCTACTCGAAATTAGCAGATCGATGAGTGGTACAATTCCGACAACTCGCCGGAAGAAGCCACCATATGACTGAAACCACACTGATAAACGATCGCTACCGAATTGAGAACACCCTGGGTAAAGGTGGCATGGCAGTTGTTTATCAGGCCCGTGATCTGACCCTGGAGCGCAACGTAGCCATCAAGGTCTTGCGTCAAAAATACTCAACTGATCCAGCTTTTCGCCAGCATTTCCATCAAGAAGCCAAAGCTGCCGCCAACCTATCACACCCAAATATCGTCACCGTTTATGACTTTGGATTTGATGCCGAGCGCTTATTCATCATCATGGAGTATGTTCCTGGCAAGGATCTTAATCAACTTCAGGATGAAATCGAGCGTTTCGAAATCCACCAGACCCTGACATTAATGGGGCAAACCTGTGCAGGGGTGGGTTATGCGCACAGAGCCGGACTTGTTCACTGCGATATCAAACCCCAAAACTTGCTTATCACCCCAGACCAACGTTTGAAAGTTGTTGATTTCGGGATTGCGCGTGCACTGGCATCTATAAATCCCGGTGAAAAAGCAGATATTGTTTGGGGTTCCCCCCATTACTTCTCTCCAGAGCAGGCTGCTGGGATAGCCCCCTCTCCTGCTTCGGATGTATATTCTATCGGCATCATCATGTATGAGATGCTCACTGGGCAACCCCCTTTCACAGCATCAACCTCTATAGAGTTGGCAAGGATGCAACGCGAGGTTCTGCCACAGGCTCCACGCGAGCTCAATCCAGAGATCCCGCCAGAGCTGGAACAAATTCTTATTAAAGTTCTGTCTAAAGAGCCTGCCGCTCGCTACCGCACCGCGGATCAATTGGGTCGCGTTTTGATGGCTTACCAGCAGGATACAAAAGGAACAAGACAGAAACCACCTCTTATTACCACAGGGACACATTCAAGTACGGCGGCAACCCAACCATTCGAATCTCCAACTACCCCTGAGGGCATCCAAAAGAAATCAAATCCGTTAGATTTAGATTGGATCACGATTTTATTAGCACTGCTCACCTTGATCGCAGTGGGTGGCTTAGTACCCTTTTTCCTGTGGGTTTTCTTTGTTTATAATCCCCCGATCCGCTAATAAATATAGGTTTATAATTCATGCTGACCCTTGCCATATCCTTACCCCCCGGGTATCATTCGATAGCAAGAAGGGTTTATTACCAATCCTATAAATAATAAAATCGCGGCCTGGCCGCGATTTTGACAGATTTTTGAACGGTAAAAACCTTTGGATCGCTTTGTCCTTTAATATACTAATTTGTCTTCACTAAGGTACGGATGCACTTTGTGCATAATACCTTACGCGATTTGCGCCCATCTTCATAGACGGTGATCTTCTGAAGATTTGGACGGAAAGTGCGTGGAGTGGCCTTTTTGGACCAGGGACGATTACGACCAAAGGTCGTCTTCTTCCCGCAATTCTGACACTTTGCCATCTTTCCTGATCCTTTCTGGACAATTTGATCCTACGAAGCAGCGAATAAGGAGTTTGAACCGCCCCAGAGATACGCAAGCTTTCGGATTTTTCTGCCCAACATAAAATAATTCAGCTCAAACCTTATTGTGAGCCGAGCAATATTACCACGAAACGTATCTCCTTACAAGTTAAGTTGTTAAAACTATAGAGGATAATTATGACTGGAGAAACTACCCCGATTGGCAGCATTCATGTCTCCCCCCGAGCGGTCGCCACTATCGCCTACCAAGCAGCTCTTGAATCATATGGTGTGGTCGGTCTGGCGCCAAAAAACTTAATCAACAATCTCACTAATGTATTAGTTAAAGACCCCACCCAGGGTGTTGAAGTTCAGTATGATGGTGAAAACATAATCATCAATATGTATATTGTCATCGAATACGGCACCAGGATAAAATCCGTTGCCCGCAGCGTCGCCAATACAGTCAGATACCATGTAGAGAAGGCGCTCGGAATGCCAGTAAATCAGGTCAACATTCATGTGAGTGGATTACGCATCAGCAACCTGGATTAAGGGGCTGGCTTAAAAAACCTTTTCGGATTCGAATTGATGAATTCAGAAACTCAACAGACCTACATAAGAAGGCGGCAGAATAGATTCCGCACTGCACCCATAGATGGACAAGCTTTGAAGTACTTAATCTATGCCGGTTTATCCTGGTTGAGAACCAATCAGGAAACTGTAAACGCGCTCAATGTATATCCTGTTCCCGATGGCGACACCGGTATTAATATGGTCTTGACCATGCAAGCCGCTTATGACGAAATTGCAGACTCACCGGAACAGAATTTCGGGAATATGATCAATGCTGTGGCGCATGGCGCTTTAATGGGTGCGCGGGGCAACTCAGGCGTGATTCTCTCCCAAATCTGGCGAGGGTTAGCCCGCGGGTTAGATGGAATTGAGGTTTTAGATGGCCCAAACTTGGTCAACGCATTCAGCGAAGCACGCGATACGGCATACCAGGGAGTGGTTCGCCCAGTAGAAGGAACAATCCTGACAGTAGCGAAAGACATCGCCCGTGCAGCAGAGGCCACTCTGGTAGATACGGAAGATCCAATCGCCATCCTTGAGGGCGTGGTCAAGGAGGCCGATGAATCTGTTGAACGGACTCCAGACTTGCTCGATGTATTAAAAAAGGCAGGCGTCGTCGACGCAGGAGGCAAAGGTCTTTTCTACATCCTGGAAGGGATGATTCGATACATCAACGGCCAACCTTTGGATACCCCTCTGGCAACGGTTCAGCCTCTTTCAAGAATGTCTCTTGAGGACGCCATTGGAACCATCGAACCAGGTCAGGATTATGAAATCGTAGTGGATTTTCGCCCTCACGATATATTCGACCTGAGAAAATTCTATAGTGGACTTGAAGAGATTGGGACTTCCATCCAGGTCGGTGAAGGAGAGGGTCTGTATCGCATGCATATTCATGTCGAAAAAGATAGGCGTTACGAACCCATAGACTACACAATGTCACTCGGCACTATTACCAAGGTATATATCGAAAATCTAATCGAGCAGATGGAGGAGATCGAACGTCAAGCCCGTGGCAGTGCAGTCAATCTTTCTCCCGTTGAACCTGGGCAGATCGCTGCCATCACAGTGTCTCCTGGCCCAGGTATTTCCCGGGTATTTGCCAGCCTGGGCGTGGCAGGAATTGTCGAGGGCGGACAAACTATGAATCCCAGCACCGAGGATATTTTGAATGCGTTTGAGGGTTTACCCACAGACAAGGTAATTGTTCTGCCGAACAATAAGAATATCATAATGGCAGCCAAAAATTCGGCCGAACTGACCGTGAAACAGGTAGCTGTGATACCCACACGTTCAATCCCACAAGGTCTCGCTGCCATGTTTAGACTCCTTCCCCGAGGTGATTTTGACGAGGTTGTGGCTGAAATGAACACGGCTCTTGAAGAAGTTGACACCGGTGAGATCACAACTGCAATTCGCAGTGTGGAGGTGGATGGTGTGAAGGTTAAGGAAGGCGAAACCATTGCCCTGCTTAATGGAAAGCTAGTATCTTCTGCGCAATCACTCGAAGAGGCATGCATCTCCCTAATCGAAAAAACCGATACCAGTCAATATGAGCTGCTCACACTATTCTATGGAGCAGATGTATCCAAACCCGAAGCGAACCATATCGTGGATATCATTCGTGCAGCCCACCCACTCTTGGAAGTAGAGCTGCAAGATGGGGGTCAGCCCCATTATCAATTCATCATTTCTTTTGAGTGATCACTATAAATACTTGGGGTTGAGGTTGTGTGTATTTGCTCAACCTGCCTGAGATATTCGCTTTGATCGATCTCAAAATGGAACCAGTTCAATCAAACCTGCGAGATTGATATACCAATCCAGCAATTCATATCTTCAGAAATAGAAAATTGATTCAGTAATCATGAAAATTGCTTTTGTTACCGACAGCACCTGTGATCTACCCAGTGATTTGGTCACTGCCCACAAAATTCATGTCGTCCCAAATATCCTGGTGATAGATGGGCGGAGTGTTGAAGACAACAAGGAATTTTCCCGCCAAGATTTCTACATCCAATTACCACACATGACCACATTTCCGACGACCTCAACCGCTTCCGTAGGTACATACCAGGCATTGTATGAGCAATTATTCAGCGATGGCTTTGACCAGATACTTTCAATCCATTGCTCTAATGAACTGAGCGGCATTTTCAATGCGGCCAGCACCGCCGCGCAATCTGTTTCCGGTCAGGTCATTGTGATAGATAGCAGGCAAGTATCATTGGGATTAGGTTTCCAGATCCTTGAAGCTGTTGAGGCAATTGACCAAGGTGTATCCCTGGAATCAATCGCGGAGAGACTGCAACAGGTTCGAAATCGGCTACGGCTGGTTGCCATGTTGGATACACTGGAGTACATCAGGCGCAGCGGGCGGGTCTCCTGGGCTCGCGCGAGATTGGGTGCTTTGCTTAATTTGAAACCCTTCGTTGAGGTTATCGATGGCAATGTTCACAGCCGGGGCGAAGCGCGAACTCGCAAGAAAGGCATCGCTCGTTTGCTGGAGATGATGCAAAGCCCAAAGCCAGTAAATAGATTCGCCATACTGCATACAAATGCAGAAGAGGATGCCCGCCGATTGTTGGAAATCCTTGCTCCCGAGGTGCCGACAACACCGCTGCTGGTGAATGTGACCACCGTAATCGGTGCCCATGTCGGACCTAATGGTCTCGGATTTGTAACTTTATTCCAAGATGAATCCGACCAATAATAATTGGGCGATACTGGTAAAATACCCTCAATGAAGCCCTCACTGATAAAATTACAAAAATTCTTTAAATTAGAAGCAGAGCGAGGTTATGATAATCGAGCTGTATTAGGCGGCTTATCTCGCATGCTGGAACCGTGGGAAGCAGAAGCCCGGCAAGATGGATTGGCGGAGGAATTGATCTCCGCGGTGCTCTCTCGTTTACGAGATTACAATCGGTTGAGCCCAACCTCCAGGCAGGAGGCTTTACAGGGTTTATGGCGCCGAATTCAAAGCGAGGTGGATGCTGCACCGTTAGCAGATGCTTCGCCAATAAAAGAGCAAACATCTCTAGAAGCTCCACACGAGATCGTTGAACAAGCGGATGCAGATGCCAGCGCAGCAGAGAAACCGGTCGCGGCCGAGGTGGAAGCAGATCGCCCAGAACCTGAGATTGAATCCAAGGCAGAATCCAAGGCCGAGGAGAAGAAACCCGAAAAAAAGACCCCCGCCGCATTAAATGCTCCAGTAACCGTTCTCCCGGGAGTAGGACCCAAACATGCAAAAACCTTAGAACGGCTTGGTCTGGAGACATTGGAAGATATGCTCTACTTCTTCCCCCGCAGGTATGACGATTACTCGCAATTAAAACCAATCAACCGTTTGGAGTATGGCGAACAAGTCACGGTGATTGGTACCGTACAGAGCGCAACGAACCGCAAGGTTCGCAATGGGCGGGTTAACATCACTGAAGGGATCATCAGCGATGGTACCGGGAATCTGAGGGTGACATGGTTTAACCAACCCTGGATTGCCAAGAAACTCAGAAGCGGTGTTCAGGTTGTTCTATCCGGCAAAATCGACCAGTATCTGGGTCGCATAATGATGAACAGCCCTGAAATAGAACAAATTGAGCAGCAGAATCTGCATACGAATCGCATCGTCCCTGTATATCCATTGACCGCCAACATTACCCAGCGCTGGTTACGGAGATTAATGCACCGGGTGATCACCTACTGGACTCCCAAGTTAGAAGATCCTTTACCGAAAGATCTGCGCCACGAGAATAATTTAGTAGATCTTTCAAATGCCATCCTCCAGGTTCACTTTCCGGATTCGATGGAGCAGCTGCAAGCAGCCCGCTATCGCCTGGCATACGAAGAAATACTGTACTTGCAATTGGGTATGCTGGAACAAAAGCGTACCTGGCGAGAGCGCACAGCACGGGTCTTCGATGTCCCAGATGAATGGTTGGAAGTTCAAGTCGCGAGACTGCCTTTCAACCTCACCACTGCTCAGCAAAATGCATTAGCTGACGTGCGCGCTGATCTTTCCAGCGGTCACCCCATGAACCGTTTGCTGCAAGGAGATGTCGGTTCCGGGAAAACGGTCGTCGCTGCCTTGGGCGTTGCCATGGTTGTCAGGCATGCATCCCAAACAGCCTTGATGGCACCAACCAGTATCCTGGCTGAACAACATTTCGCCAGCATGATGAGCTTGCTCACTGGAGAGAAAGGAGCCTTAGCGGAAAATCAAATACGCTTAATGATCGGTGCCACACCAGAATCTGAAAAACAAGATATCCGCGAGGGGCTGGCGAGTGGCGAAATTAAATTGGTCATTGGAACTCATGCTTTGATCGAGGATCCGATCAAATTTGCTGACTTACAGCTGACGATCATTGACGAGCAACACCGTTTCGGGGTGGACCAACGGGCTGCCCTACGTGCCAAAGGGGATAATCCCCACCTGATGGTTATGACTGCAACACCCATCCCGCGTTCATTAGCCCTGACTGTGTATGGTGATCTGGATCTGCTTGTCATGGATGAGATGCCCCCCGGCCGTCAGTTTATAGACACCCATATCCTACTGCCTCGCGAACGAGAGCGGGCTTATACACTGATCCGCAACCAGGTTTCTGAGGGTTACCAGGCTTTTATCATCTATCCATTGATCGAGAATACCGAATTTGATGGTGATATTGATGCTCAAGAAGCCAGCCAAGCTGCAGTCGACGAACATCGTCGCTTACAAAACGAAGTATTCCCTGAATACCAATTGGGCTTATTACACGGAAAATTAAAACCGGACGAAAAAGAGCGAGCGATGACACGTTTCCGTGATGGTGATTATCAGGTCATGGTTTCCACATCGGTCGTGGAGGTTGGAGTAGATATTCCCAATGCCACTGTGATGCTGATCGAAGGTGCCAATCGTTTTGGCCTGGCAACGCTGCACCAATTTCGTGGTCGCGTTGGTCGTAGCGATGCGAAGGCATATTGCCTGTTGATCCCTGAGACGGAAGACGCGGCAGAAAATGAGCGCCTGTCAGCTATGGTTACCACGAATGACGGCTTCGCTTTAGCGGAAATCGATCTAAACCAACGTGGACCCGGTGATTTCCTGGGGACACGCCAGTCTGGCTACACGAAGCAACTGCATATGGCGACTCTGACTGATCTGCAATTGATCGAAAAAGCCCAACGCTCTGCGAAAAATCTTTTTGAACAGGATCCTGATCTAAGTCTACCTGAACATCAGGAGCTGGCCGCTACTTTGGCTCATTTTTGGGGTCAGAATGGGCAGGTAACTCAATCGGATATCAGTTAATCATTCGCATGGTCCATTATTTGCAACTCAATATCAGCGAGGTGATATGGTTCGAGCACTAGTACCCGGCACATTTGACCCGATTCATCGGGGGCACATCGACAT
>DAOVCZ010000253.1 GCA_030669775.1 Chloroflexota bacterium
CTTAAAGATCAGATCGTGACGGTGGGTTATGAATTATCTCGTTATGTCTATTCAGCCATCTATCAAGGTATATTCTGGGTGAGTCTCTTATTATTGACGATCATTTTATTCTTGATCCTAGCTTCATTACCCAGATATCGCCCGCTCTTACAACGTCTGAAGCACGATTGGACGCTGCTTTCTTTCACTTTATATGGCGCTTCGGTAGTGGTTTTATTCATTAATTTGGAAAATTACCTTTACCGAGACCCCTATAAATTTGCCGCTATTTTGTTCCTGGCGGGGGGTGCCTGGGGTTATCTGAGAAGCACAAGTTCCCGGAAACGACTGCTGTCGCTGCTCGCAGGAGCCATACTGGCGATGACAACAATCGCGATTGGTAAGTGGATCCTTGTGCCCCAACAGGAATGGACACAGTGGTTTCAGTGGTTTCCTCCGCAGACGGAACGCTGGTTCGAATCGCTTGGGACATTGATCGAGCTTGGATGGATAATGATCGTGCTTGCAGTGCCAGGATTGCTGGGGCTATTACGGAGAAAGATGGATAAGACATCCACGACCTCTCCAATATTGGTTCCGTGATTTCCTTCGATCAATCAACTTGTGACCAATAGCAGGATGATCCCCATGCTGCGTTGGTTCGTTAAGATTTATAATCTACTGCTCTGTCTCTACCCGCTTGGCTTCCGCGCCAAGTTCAGGGAAGAGATGAAGTTTGTTTTTTCAGAGGTAATCAAAGGGACTGCCAAACGTGGAGGGTTATTCCTATCCCTCCCAGGATACATAATATGACATTCAGCTTACCCGAAGGTTTTTCCCGCAGGGGCAGGGCAAATCTAAAGCTTCACAATCGGCATAATAATCAGGCGTTTTGTGTGTCAAGAGCCATTTTCATAGCATAATCCCGGTGCAGGGAGAAATGCATGAAGTACAAAAGCATCATCGTAACCCGAAGAAGTGACTTCCAGAAGTCGCTTCTTCGGATATAGGTCTTACAAGGACGGGGTCAATTTGCGCCGCGTCAGATCTTCCGAAGCGCTAAATATCACGATCGTTGAGGATAAGGATCGATCAAACATCTATTTAAATTCCACCCTTAACTTCTACCGTATACTGGAAGTGCCGCTCCATGAACGTCTCGCGCAGCTTCGGATGATAGGAAAAGGATGACATCCGCTAAGGATTCAGGAGTGACCCAGGTGCTGTAATCCGCGTCTGGCATTGTTCCCCGATTCTGCGGTGTGTCAATCGTACCGGGGATGACACAATTGACGTTGACCCCATGATCCTTCAATTCCGCTGCCATGCTCTCTGTAAGGCGAATGACCGCACTTTTGGACGCGCTGTAAGCAGCCATTCCTGCTTGGCCCTCTATGCCCGGACGGGCTGCCACATTGACAATCTTTCCCGATCCCCGATTCAGCATACGCGGGATAACCTTCTGGCAGGCGATAAAGACAGAGCGAGCATTCAGGTTGAGCAAAAAGTCCCAGGTTTCGATCGGCGTTTCATGAAGCATCTTACCTGCCCGATAACCGCCTACGGTGTTGACCAGCACATCGATTCGTCCAAGATGTTGCATAGTTTCGGCTACGGCTGCTTCAACCGCGTCCTCATCCATTAAATCAGCACAGTTCACTAACAGGTAGTCTGGCAAACCCTCCAGATCAGGAAAAGCTTGTCGCAGCCGATCCTCCCCTCGATCAACAAGCGCCAGTTTTGCCTCTGTGGATTGAAACGCCTGGGCCAGGACAACACCCAGGTTACCGATCGCCCCGGTCACCATAACGACCTTATTTGCGAAATTAAACATTTTCTATCCTCCTCATTTCTGGTGCGATAATGGTTAGCATTCGTCTCATAATAATAAAAATGACTGATGGTGCTAAATAAGGCAGATGGTGTACGACAATCACCTTCCCGAGCACCCCGGCATGTATTTCGTGATAGCTTTTATTTTCGTTTGATCGCCTGACCACCAAACTGTTGGCGCATGGCAGTTGGGGAGCTAAGCAGCATGCTGTAAGGATCGGGGCCTGCGTCATCACCAATACCGAGCGGTTCGTCGGCGATGAATTCGTGGCGACCAGTCTTTATTCGAACCTGGACGTTGGTGGAACTCTTCGCGGTTATTTCCATATTAATTATACCTTTGTTATCTGATTATTTTGTCGAGTAATCACAACCCCTCGCTTGATTAGATCAAAGTTGCTTTTTCGCCTCAATCACAATGTGCTCGACTGTGAAACCGAATTTCTGTTGCAGCGCTTTCAGCGGCGCGGAGGCTCCGAAGGTTTCCAGGCCTTTCTGGTAGCGACTTGAATGTTCTGGGTATCAAGACGCCGGGAGGTGCAGTCATGCTCTCATTAATTCTGATGCGGATAAACTATTATCGAGACATAGGTCGACTGCTGTTAACGGAATAATTTGCACGCGTCAGACGGGTGGCGGTGATATACTTAGGTATCGTTCGTTATCGAATTGTGTTCATTCCATGATGGGGTTGCTCATAGGAGAATCTCTCGAAAATGGGAAGTCATTATCAAGCCAAACTAAATCAATTAGCTACGTACCGTCTCCCTTGGACACACCGTATACAGACCTGATGGGTTTAACATATCAAGTGGATAACTGTTGAGTGCATACCCAATAGGCACCTGACTGAAGGGCGCAATCATGCCCAACAGGATGAAACAGGATGACTGGAAACGCTCTTGGAACAATCCCTCAAAAACGTCGATAATAGATAAATCAGCGGCGCGACTAGCTCACAAAGAAATATGGTATTGCAGAAAACAGACAATTGGTAGAGGATGATTAATCAATGGAATTTACAGAGGAAAAACTCGCTGAATTGCTTAACCGACCTACCGCTTTAAATCTCCCATATACAGATCTGACAGCGGCAGACCTAAGGGGAGCAAATATGAAAGGCGCGAACCTGTTTAAATCAAACCTTGAGAACGCCGATCTGGATGGGGCGGACTTGTCCGGCGCAACCCTGGCTAAAGCAAATCTGACAGGTGCCAATCTGACGGGTACCAATCTGACTGATGCAATTTAGGTGGTGCAACTCTAGAACGCGCACAACTAGAAGGCGCGAATCTGAAGAACGCAAACTTAAAGGATGCTATCATGCCTGACGGCACTGTCCATAAATAGTCATGGATTATTGGATGACATTGGATAATTAAACATTTTTAGATTGTCTTAAATTGAGTTCCCTGAAAAAACGAGTGGACAAAACTGGTCAAAATTTAATATAATGGTGCAAGAAC
>DAOVCZ010000119.1 GCA_030669775.1 Chloroflexota bacterium
TCATTGCCAGAATAAACCTACGCGGCGAGCTCGCGTTCACTGCATCTGCAGCCATATAGCGTGAAAAGCTGGACAGTTTTTCAGGTAGCTTGGTGGATGAATTTACCTTTTCTGCCACTTCTACAGTCATTACAGTAAAAGGAGCTCCCTGAGGTAAGGAAGCACCACCCATCATACCTCCGTCATTACCGACAAAAGCCAGACTCACCAAGCGAATCTCGCTGCCTATTGGGTGCTGGCTGAAGTCAACCCAGATTTCAGCGCGTTCGGAGGGAGCCAGGGTGATGTACTTCTTTTGCAGCGGTTTTTCCAACAGACCACCATCCGTTCCAATCACGGTCAGCGGCGTGCCGTCCTCCCAGGCCAGCTTGTAAATGCGTGAGTTGGAGCCATTGAGCAGGCGCATACGGTAAGGGCGTGTGGCAACTGGAAGAGTGAAATCCGGCTGCCCGTTCACCAATATACGCTCGCCCAGGAAACCCATCATCTGCGTCATCATGCCGTTGCCCATATAGATCAATTGATTGTCGGGGTCAAAAGTGCGATCCTGGATAACCAGAGGGACATCGAATTCACCAGTCGGTAGTCCCAAAGCTCTTTCCTCCTCATCACTGACGAGAAATAGACCTGCCATTCCGTAATACGCCTGTGGTCCGGTGCGTCCGTGGGGATGGGGATGATACCAGTAAGTTCCTGCCCGATTGGCAACCTGGAAATCGTAAACATAAGTTTCCCCGGTGCCAATGGCGAAACGGGGATGTCCATCCGCTTCCTGCGGGACATGGAGCCCGTGCCAGTGGACGATGGAGGGTTCGGATAATTGATTGGTAAAGTGTACTCGTACCTGCTGTCCCGTATTTAATTTAATCGCCGGTCCCAGGTAAGTGTTGGGCAGATTCTGCAGCGTCCCAGGAGGCCCTTTTAACAGATCCGCCTGATACTGCCACACACGGGTTGGCTCCCCAGGAAGAATAGAGACTTTACTGGGGTTGGCGCGCATGGCAATTTCCACATCCGGTTCAACTCCAGAAATCCCGCTGCCTGCGGGAAGGGTACTTTCAGCCGCCGGCGTAGCTCCGCTTATACCACTCGTCGCAGTTGCTGAGACAACTTCTTGCGTGGTGCAAGCACTCAGGAAGTTGACTAAAGTGCCTCCACCGAGCAAAGCTGCTGTTCCGATGCCTGACAAGCGTATAAAATCGCGCCGGGAACATCTTTTTTCCGTCATATTTATTTTTCTCCTGAAATTCGAATACTCGCCAACCCCTTCTTATTTGGCTTCGATGCTAGTCTTAGAAGCTCAAATTCATACTGTTTCAAATGTTGCACATCAAGGACGTTGGAGGTATTGGCTTAAAATAAAAAATGCTTATATTCAATCTCTATGTACTAAATAAATAGTGTACCCCATAAAGATGAAGTTGTTACAAAGCAAATATAAAGGTATTGTAAAGAGGCTTTGATGGAGCGCTGGTAGTCACCCACTTAAAGTCAGCACCAGTGCGGTAATAAGAATACCTCCGAGTGCACCGGCGATTAACTGTGCAGGAGTATGTTTCCTGCGATATAAGCGCGCCCAAGCAACCAGAGGCAGACCCAGGAACGACCACCAGACACTCGGTCCAAAAACATAAACCAACAAGGTGGCAAAGCCTCCCACACTTACCATGTGCAGACTGATCTTCCAGAAATTGGATATGGTGAACATGGTCAGACCCAGACAGGCATAGAGCAGCGCTAATTACCAGATCATATACGGAGCGTCTCCCAGGTATAAGATCAGCAATGCCAGCAGGTCACTGCTTACACTAACCACAATGAAGCGCGGGCGTTCTTCACGGTGGCTCAGTTCCAGATCACTCACCCACCCCCGGCGCATCCCGATCAAAATATAAGCTAGGGGAATCCCCGAAAGGATACAGAGTGCCAGAAGGGACCAGGCAACTCCCTGCCAACCAGCAACTTCCCAGCCAATCGCTGGGAAAATGAACAGTGAAAGTACCGAACTGTCGAAGAAGATGGAGACCCAGCGGGCTAAAGCAGCTTTGTTCATAAAAGATTCCTTGAGCGTGACGATGTGCCTATCATATCAACTACACCAAAATTGTCCAACCAGCCAAAGTTGAGGGGTTGATTGATTAAAGGTTTAATAATTCAAGCGTTGGCATTTTAAAAATCAGGTTAAGAAATTAATCTAAGATGTACAAACTTAGAGTAAAATTTTGATAAGATGAAATCCATCTTCGATGTACACAGCCTGCCAGCCCAGATGATCCTGAGCTTTATCGGCGTAGTCATGCTGACCGCTGCGGCTGTGGGAATACCCGCTCTTTGGTTGATCCGTGAACAACTGGATCGTCAGGCCTGGTCGCAAGTTGACCAGGGTCAACGCGCCGCGTTAGCCCTCTATAAGGCAAAACAAAGCGAAGTGGCAAGCCTGGCAATCCTGACCGCTCAACGTCCAACACTACGAGAGTTGTTATTACAAAAAAACGGGTTGGAGCTGGAAGATTACCTGGAGACTCTGAGGGCAGGCGCAGGTCTTGACCTAGTAGCTGTGTGCGAAGCAACCAACACTACCATTGCTTCTACGGAACCATCCCTAGCCACAAATCCCTGCCAATCCTGGAGACTCGATGGATTTCAGATCCTTTCCACAGATTCCCTCCTCCAGGTTTGGCTTACTGGCAGCTATCCTATCACAGGTGAGGGTGCTGACAAATGGGAGGTGCTGATCGGTAAGGTGTTGGACGACGATTTCGTTAACCAGATGCAAGACCAAACTGGGTTAGAGCATACGATATGGACTGATGGTCAGCCCGTGGCGACCAGCTTCGCAGATGGTGTCGAACAGCTGAAAACCATCACCCATAATGAGATATCTCCCAATGCCACCGAGGTAACTATTTACACCACTTTCGAGCAAGCAAGCCAACCCTACTACTCCGCTCAATCCCCGCTTGATAAAACTGGTATCGAAGTAGAGGTGGCATTGGGCGTAGCGGAGATCACCGCGACAGAACAGCGCCTGATGTTGATTCTAGCCAGCAGTATTATCGCTGTAGCAGCCATGGTTTCTGTCCTGGGGGTTTTCTTAGCCCGTCGCATCAGCCAACCACTGGTGCGTTTGGCGGACACTGCAGGTGAATTCAGTAAAGGGGATCTAAGCACTTCGGTAGAGGTGGATGCCCAAGTGAGGGAGGTGCAACAGGTCGCGAGTGCTTTAGAAAATGCCAGGATTGATTTGCAGCGTACGTTGACCAATCTGGAGAGGGAAAAGGCCTGGGTCAATCACCTGCTGGATTCGATTGTTGAAGGCATCGTGACCCTGAATCATCAGGGGAATATCAGTTTTTTCAGCAAGGGTGCGGAACAAATTACCGGCTGGAGCAGGGACGAAGTTTTGGATCGTTCATTCGACCAGGTGTTTCGGCTGGTTGAAACAGAGACACCCTCCAGTGATTGGATCCCCGCACCCGGTGCGAGTAAAAAAATGATTGTCGAATTATCTGGAGAGCGTCAGGCCGTCCTATCCTTTACCGGGGCGCGGCTGGCCCCTGCCGAAGCTGGTGATACCCTGGTTGCTTTAGTTTTCCGAGATATCAGCGAAGAAGAAATAATCCGGCGTATTTTAGGAGATTTTCTGGCAAACATCGCTCACGAGTTTCGAACCCCACTCTCTGCCGCAGCCGCCTCAACCGAGCTATTGATAGATCAGGCGCAAGATTTAAGCGCCGCCGAACTGCAAGAGCTGCTCACCTCCCTCCACCTGGGCATTCTTGGTTTGCAGACGCTGGTGGACAATTTGCTTGAGAGTGCCAGCATTGAAGCAGGGCGCTTCTGGATCTCGCCTCACCTATCAGATTTAGGTAAAATCATTGCCGAGGCAGTCCAGGTTATGCATCCTTTGCTGGAAAAGTATGATCAGCGCCTGATTGTAGAACTACCCGCGGACATCCCAGTAGTCTTTGCCGATGAGCGGCGAATCGTGCAAGTTCTTGTGAACCTGTTGTCCAATGCCAGCAAATATGGTCCTACTGAGGCTGAAATCATGATCAGTGCGATAGTTAACCAGAAATGGGTCAGGGTTCAAGTAGCCGACCGGGGTTCAGGAATCCCACATGACCGGCAAAGCCAGGTCTTCCGCCGGTACATGTATCCGGGCCAATTAGACGAAAGTGCAAAAGTTGGAGCCGGATTAGGCCTCTCGGTTGTGAAAGCGGTCGTCGAAGCGCATGGTGGCCAGGTAGGAGTAGAAAACCGCCCAGGTGGCGGCTCCATCTTTTGGTTTACGCTGCCTAAAGGTGATCAAGAATGAAAGCCTTAGTTGTAGATGATGATAGAGTACTGGCTGACGTAGTGGCTTTTACGCTGCGCAGGGAAGGGTTCGATATCATCCTAGCATATGACGGAGCTACGGCGCTAGAACGTTGGGCCGAGCACGAACCTGATCTTATTGTTCTAGATGTAAACATGCCCAAAGTAGATGGCTTCACCGTTTGCCAGCGCATCCGAGAGAAAACCAATGCACCCATTATTTTGCTCACTGTACGGGGTGAGGAGGACGACATTGTCCATGGCCTGGACCTCGGCGCCGACGATTATATCGTCAAGCCTTTCAGCCCCAGGCAACTTGTAGCCCGGGCTAATGCAGTGCTACGCCGCGCGGGACAGACAATATCCTCTCCGGTGTTTAAAGTTGGTGATTTGAGGTTCGATCCCCACCAACGCAAAGTAATCATCGACGAGGGAGAGCCCATCTCGCTTACTCCGCTCGAGAACCGTCTCCTCGAATATCTAATGCTCAACGCTGGGCGCGTCTTGACTCCGGACGCGATCATCGATCATGTATGGGGACCTGGTGGTGGAGACCGGGATATGCTGCGCCAATTGGTACGCCGTCTGCGCAGCAAGATCGAACCAGACTCGTCCGATCCTTCCTACATCAGGACAATCCCTGGATTAGGTTATGGGTTTATAAGAAACCAAACATAATACAACTGGTGAAATCCCTGATATCCAGTGGTCCGGAGAGATTGTTCTGCATCTCTCCGGACCACTTTTTTGTCACACAACTATCACAACCTTGTCACGGGCTTTATCACCCAAATATGTTAAATTTATATTGAAAGCCTCAAAGTTCTTCTGATTACCGTTTTCACTGGTGCTTTAACCCGTGAAAGCTGTTTATGCATATATGGAGGTGGTTGATGTCACCAATCGATTCAGAAAACTGTGTCGCGGCAGGACCGCAGTCAGCCCTGGAGCGGAAGTACCTTGAAGAATATCTGCAAAGCAAAGGGCATCGCCTGGAAGAGATAAAGGAGCTGCCCAAAGAAGAAGCAAAACGTCTTATGACAGAAGCCTGTACTTATGCCTCTTATAAGCTGGCTGAATTAGAGTCAAGGGCGAAATTCCGAAAAAAAATTCATTACACATGAAAAATCGAGAGACAAGCTATCTGGACTTTAACAGGCTGGAAGCAATCCCTAGATTGGCCGCTTTATTACCGTATGATCTGGCTTGTCGTTACCATGCGCTTCCCGTGGCTGAAGATGGGGAGCGAATCACAGTGGCAATGGCCGACCCCGACGACAAGGATGCTCGGGAAGCAATTATGGCTGTCTTGGGACCTTCCGCCTGTGTTGTGCGAGCAGACGCACAAGTTATTGATAGCTTATTGGCTAAGTTCTGGGAAAAGGCGAGCAACCCAACCTCGGAGTTGTTACTCTGGGCGTCCACCAAAGCCTTCGCAGACGAGATCGAGGTCTATGCCGAGGAGTTGGCTACCCTATTGGGCGCTCACCTCAGCCGCTTCGAGACCCTAAAAACGGGCAACGAGGCGTACAGAGCGCTTACCTCTGAGGTCAAGCGTACCAAAGCCGATATTGTCATCCTTGGGTCAAATGAGCAAACCACTCTCAATAGACTGTTTGAAGTCAGGCCAGAATATACACTGGTGGATCGGTTGCCGACCTCACTCTTGGTAGTCCGGCAGCCATGCTGGCCAATTAAAAATGTTTTGCTTGTCTTAAGAAATGAAGAAAAAGATGAAACAGCCGTAGATTGGACTGTACGTTTCGCTCAACCCAGCTGCGCCGATGTCACGGTCTTACCCCTCACAATACCGGCACCGGCGACGTGCGATCAGGATCCCCGCTTGAGCTACAGCATAGAC
>DAOVCZ010000229.1 GCA_030669775.1 Chloroflexota bacterium
CCAGATCGAAGCACTCAGCATGGGTGACCGGATAGCTATAATGAAGGATGGGTCGATCATCCAGGTTGACTTACCTACCAAGGTCTACGACCTGCCGGCTACCCAGTTTATTGGCGGTTTCATCGGTAATCCCCCGATGAACTTTATGGAAGGGCAAGTGCAGTGGACCAACGGTAAAGTTTCCGTGCATATCGGCGATTTCAGTCTAACACCAACAGAAGACATGCAGCCACTCATAAAACCTTATGATGGCAAAACGATCCTTATCGGTATCCGGGCAGAAAACATGGAGACGTTGAACGAACCTGCGGACGATGCCCTGCAAGTTGAAGTGTTGGTGGTGGAACCGTTAGGGTCACAGAACCTGTTGACGATCCAAATTGGTGATGATATTGTCAAGGTTTCTACCCATCCAACTTTTGAGATCACACCAGGCAAGGATGTCTGGTTACGCTTCCCGGCAGAAAAAATCCGCTGGGTGGATCGCGATAGCGGAAAAGTTCTTTATTCCGCTTGACAATGACCTCCACCAACGTTCACATTATCAACCATACCCATTGGGACCGGGAATGGTTTTTAACCTCGGTATATACGAGTCTATGGATTCCTGAATTAATTGACAGGCTTGATCAACTATCACAGAACAATCCCAACTACCGTTTTTTACTCGATGGGCAAACTCTGGTCATTGAAGATTTACTGAACCTGGCTCCCGAATACCAAGAAAAAGTAGATAGGCTAGTAAGAGATGGCCATCTGATCATCGGTCCATATTACTGCCAACCCGATTGGCGAATTACTAGCGGGGAATCGTTGATCAGAAATTTGCTCTACGGTTGGAAAGACATGCAACGGTTTGGTGGAATCAATCGCATTGGGTGGCTGGTTGATACTTTTGGACACATTTCGCAAGCACCCCAATTACACGAGTTGTTTGATCTGGATACAGTATTTGTTTGGCGAGGTATTCCCAAACTCGAACCGTATTTTTATTGGCAAGGTGCAAATGGTCAGAAGCTATTGACTATAAATCTTTTTGGCGGCTATCGCAACCTGTATGGAATTTCCCTTGTCCCAGAGGTCGCTATCAAACGGTTAGAGGCTGAAGTGACAAGGTTGCAGCCCTACTATCCCACCGGTGATATTCCCTTATTTGATGGCTATGATCTGGAGCAAAATCCTGAAGATCCCATAGATTTATTTCGGAAATTGGAAGCAGCCATTCCCCCAAACATCCAAATTAAAGAATCAGCCCCCAGAGATTACGTTCAAGAATTACAAGGCAAACTGGGAAAATTACCAACCATTGCTGGTGAGCTAATTTCTGGAAAATACGGTTCAGTATTTCCAGGAACATTATCAACCAGAACCTATCTGAAGATATTGAATCGCGACTGTGAACAGCTGCTGTACCAGCTTTGCGAGCCACTCGCAGTCCTGGCTCGCTTCAAAGGAAGAGCATACAATAGTCAACAATATGAGGACTGGGGACGGTTGTTGTTGCAGAATGCCGTCCACGATTGCATTTGTGGTGTGAGTATCGATCAGGTGCATGAAAAAATGGAGTACAGCTACCAGGAATTGTTCAGGACGATCAATGAGGACATGCGCACCTCTTTGGACTACATTCTGCGAGATTTTGAACCTGGGGTTTATGCAGTCAGCACAAATCCTTTTCCCTGTGGAGGGTGGCAGGTGATGGAGGACAGTATTTACCTACTAGCTACAGAAGGTGTTGGTGTATGGAAAATTACTCAGCAACTTCAAATTGAAAGGCCAAATGAACCCGTTACAGAATTTGAATGGCGAAACGATCATTATTCGGCGTTGGTTAACAAGAATGGAGAAGTGCAACTCGGCGCAGCCAAACTGGGCCATTTGCTTATCACCGAGGAGAAAGGTGATACATACTCTGATGAAGCAGGCGATAAGCGTTCCACATGCTACGCTTCTGGTCCACTCATTATCGAACAAAAAAGTGCCCAGCATTGCATTGTACGTTACGATTGTGAATGCCAATTGGGAGAGGCATATATATCGACCACTGTTCGGCTGATATTTGATCAAACCCCTATGGTACGGTGGCAGGTTGATTTGGATTCACGGGGGACAAATTTCAGGATCGACATGCTATTCAACACGGCTCAATCCGGAGATATATACGCCGGGATGCCCTTTGATGTGGTTAAACGCCCCACAGTCGACAGAGACCTGCTGCCTCGTCAACTAAACAAAGAGCTGGGGGATATCCTTCTGGGACAGCGAGAATTGGAGGAGGTAAGAACTTTTCCTTTTAAGGATTTTGTGGTTATTTCTGATGAAAGCTCCTCTGCGGTGGTTCTGGCAAAAGGTATCTACGGTTACCAGATTGATGAGGAAGGGGTGATCTCATTGACTTTAAGACGTTCGATTGAGTGGCTCACTGACCCCGAGCTGAAGAACCGTTCCGGGGATGCAGGCCCGATTATGTATGTACCGGATGCGCGCTGTGAGCGAACCGTGAGACATGAGATGGCAGTTATGATTGACAATACGACCATTAATGACTTATCGATGCATCAAATAAACGGGGAATTCCAGAATTCTCCTCTGGTTGTGGTTTCCCATGGGGAAGGGGAACAATCAAAGTGGCAATTTTTTCAGGAAGACATCCCTATGAGCAGCCTGAGTATCCAGTCAAATAAACTATTAGCCCGTGTCTTTAATCCAACAACCAGAGAATATTCATTGAAAAATAAGTACAGAGGAACTGACGTTTGGGGAAGACCCAATGCTGTAATCAAGCACGTTCCAGCAAAGACTATCCAGACACTAGAAATTGATCAGAAATTGCCTGAGGTCATCGAGTCCCAATCCAATAAGGTTCTCACATCGGTATCAATTCCCAAGTGGCGTGTTGGCGAAAATAAAGGATTACCTGACCCTGAAATTATCAGACAGATTGAAATCAAAGTTGCTCAAATAGAAACAGAGACTACTCTTCTCGAGGAACGCTTGAACAACACACTAGACCATGATTGGCATCTCATCAGATACCGCTATTTTTTGCTGATGCGAGAGTTGTACGAATTACGCTTATCTGTGGAGTTAAATAAACGTAAGTTAGCGCAACAAGGAAAACTAGATCATGACTACTTGTACTCCCCAGATCCTGAGATTGTCAAGTTAGGAGTGCAACTCAATGAAATGCGTATCAAGAGACGAATTTACGATTATGTGGTGAGGGCGTTAGAAGCTTGACCACTCGAGCCTGATTGACTAAAGCCTGTAGATATCCAAGTATCTCTAAGGAAAACACAGGGGGCATTTTAACTTTGATTAACTCGACCCATTCCGCGGTACCTAACGAGGATTCGTGACAAACTTGACAAAGGAGTATTAAATGCTATAATAATAGACCGACCAGTCAGTTTATACAGGAATGCCAATGTCCCCTCGCCCTGACGTCAGCGAAGAACGAAAAACCCAAATCCTCACAGCGGCCACAAAAGTCTTCACCAAACATGGCTTCTCCGATGCTCGCATGGATGACATAGTCGCTGAATCTGGATTGAGCAAAGGTGCTCTCTACTGGTACTTCGACAGTAAAGATGCGCTCATCGTCAGTATTTTAGATCAG
>DAOVCZ010000111.1 GCA_030669775.1 Chloroflexota bacterium
AAAGCAGTCCATGTAAAAGTTCTGCGAGCTTATTTGCCTGTTCTAAAGTATCGTTTACATCCAGGATTAACGCCCATTCAAATGTGATTCGCCTATGTGTTGTGTTGACATATTCCCTGCAGGCATCCATCAGGTCTCGCAGCGGATACCTCTTGTTTATTGGCAGGATTGAATTTCTTAATTCGTCTTCCGCAGCATGCAAAGAGATGGCAAGATTTATCTGACGTCGTTCTTTGGCAAAGCGGAGTATTTGGGGGATTAACCCGACTGTCGATATCGTAAAACGGCGAGCCCCCATATTCATTCCCTTGGGGTGATTCAAGCGGTCGATAGCGGCCATTGTATTATCATAATTATGGAACGGTTCGCCCATGCCCATCACGACAATATTGGTGAGGCTCTCATCGTTCTCTCTTAGAGACCGCTTGTATAAAACAATCTGTTCAACGATCTCCCCGCTGGTCAGGTGCCGACCGAATCCCATTTGACCTGTGGCACAAAAAACACATCTCAGGGCACATCCTGATTGTGTAGATATGCATAATGTGCGCCGTTTCTCATAACGCATCAACACTGTTTCAATCGCCAGATTATCTAAAAGGCGAAATAATGTTTTTTCCGTTTGGTCGTCTGCAGAATGCAGGGTTTTCTCTGCGAATAGATTGCTAAAGGTAAAGTGATCTTTTAACTTTATCCGCAAACTTTTAGGGATGTTTGAGATCTCATCCGGATTAACTTTCAACCCCTGGTACATACCACGCCAAACCTGATCGACCCGGTAACCAGGTTCTCCCCAGCTGACCAAAAGATTTTTTAATTCCGTCAGATCGTAATCGAAGAAATTAGGTTTTTCAGCGATCATTTCAGGTCGTCGATCAATTGAGTAAGATTGGGAGCAATGTATGTCGGTTGGTAGTCGAATGATGCTGCTGTCGATTCATCTGAGACACCAGTAAGAACCAGCGCGGTTTGACAACCAGCTTCAATCCCCGCAGCAATATCAGTCGGCATTTGATCGCCGACGACCAGAGCATTTATCGGTTCTATCTGAAGATCATCTATGGCAATCTTGTACATGCTAGGTGCTGGTTTACCCATGATGATTGGTTTTCTTCCAGTCGCAGCTTCCAGTGCGGCTAATATCGCACCTGTACCCGGTACATATCCTTCCGGTGTAGGGAGAGATGGGTCAGGATTTGTCCCAAGAAATGTGACTCCGGCGCGAATAAATGTTGAAGCCAGTTTGAGTTTTTGATATGTAAGTTCTCGATCGAGGCTGGCGATAACCGCGATTGGCTTTTCAATTGACTGCCAGAAACCATGCTCCTCAAGCGAATTGAATAAACCGACTTCGCCAATGATGTACACCGGACCACCCGAGGGATAACTTTCCTTAAGATACAAAGCTGTTGCCAGACCTGAGTTAATTATCTGACCTTGATCTGCGTTAACACCAAATGCAGCCAATTTCTCAACATACTGCGAGACTGACCGTGTTGCGTTATTGGTAACAAAAACTGTTTTCCAATCAAGTTGATCAATTTTCTTGAATAATGCAGGAAGATCCCCGATGGGTTCTGTGTCGCGCCACAAGACACCATCCATATCCAGAATTAGCGCTTTAATTGGGTGCCTACTAGTCATATCGTGTTGATCGTTCAATTGTTATCTCTCTAGTATTGTAGTTGAAAATAACAAAAGCCGGATGGTGATCTATACCATCCGGTTTGAATTATTGGGTGATTGGCCCTGAAGAATTATTCTTCTTCATCTTCCTTGGGTTGAGCCTCGAGCACTTCATCCACTAAACCATAATCGACAGCTGCATTTGCATCCATCCAGAAGTCTCTTTCAGTATCTCTTTCGATTACATCCTCTGGTTGGCCAGTGTGAATCATAAGTATCTCATTCAACTTTGTACGTAAGCGAAGGAACTCTTTAGCCTGAATCTCGATATCAGTCACCTGACCTTGTGCACCGCCTAATGGTTGGTGCAGGTGAATGGTCGCATGCGGCAACGCATATCGCTGACCTTTCGTCCCAGCAGCGAGCAGAACCGTACCGAAAGAGGCTGTGACGCCAACTGCAACCGTACTTATCGGATTGGAGATCATTTGCATAGCATCATAAATCGCTAATCCGGCATACACCTGTCCACCTGGGGAATTGATATACATATTAATCGGCGCATCCCGATCTTCTTGATTCAAGTAAAGCAGCTGCGCAACAATTAAATTTGCTACTTGATCAGTAAGAGGTGTGCCCAGAAATATCAATCGATTACGCAGTAATAAAGAGTAGATATCGAATGCGCGTTCTCCCCGTCCTGTGGTTTCAATCACCATTGGGATCAGTGAATTGATGTCCGAAATGTTCATTGATTTTTTCCTTCCTTGGAGTAATTTGAAATCTGAGGTATGTAAGAATTGTGAAAGTAAATCATCCCTCCGATTTTATCGGAAATCCAGGATGAATTTTATAAGAATCTTGATAGAAATCTTCTCGCATCCTAAGATTATGAATTACTCTGCAGCTTCCTGATCCACCTCAACTTCTTCCTGATCAGCCCCTGGTTGTTCACCTTCACTTTCTTCGTCATCTACTTCAGACTCTTGAACAGATTCAAGTTCTTCATGTTCTCCGATATGCTCTTCTACCTTTGCATCATCAGCGAGGGCTTCAGCTTCGTCTGTTGCGCTCTCATCTTCATCCTCCGAGATCGTTTCTGTTTCTAGTTCTCCCTTAGCGACAGTTCGCAGATATTCGAGAGTGCGATTCATCCGCAATTCAGCGTAAATATTGCCCGCCAAATTCACCATTGCATTTGGAGTGTCAAACTGCTTACGGTCGGAATCCGACATATAGCTAGTGATCGAATCTAGGGTCCGCTCGGTCTCTTGTTGGAGCTCTTCCTCGCTGACTTCGATCTCTTCTTTTTGGGCAATTTCCAACAAAATTAAGGAACGATTAACGCGGGTTTCTGCAACCGGAGTGGCCTCATCCCGTAAACCTTGCTCATCCATATCGCGGGTTTTAAGATAGATATCCATATCAAGACCTTGATTGGCTAGACGACTTTCAAGCTGCTGGATGACATTGTTTAATTCATTTTCCAGCATTTGGGGCGGATATTTGATGGATGATCCCTCTATTATTGCATCTAGTATTTGATCATCATACTCTGCGTTGTATGTCTCATCAGAACGTTGTTCCAGGCTTTCACGAATTTCCTTTTGCAGGGCTTCCAGGTCCTCATATTCACCAAGTGACTGGGCAAATTCATCGTCCAGTTCGGGAAGAATTCTGGCTTTAACATCCTCTACCTGGATCGAGAATTCAGCGGTCACATCCTGTAGTGTCTCGAATTGTGAATCTTCGGGGTATGCATAGATTAGCGTCTTATCTTCACCAGCTGCCATCCCTACCAATTCTCTCGAAAAACCGTCAAAAGGCCACTCAGTGGATCTATCCGCTTCCTCATCGGCGATAATTACTGATGTTGATCGCTCCCCGATCAGGTTTCCATCTTCACTTTCACCATCTTCTTCGAAGCGCCTTGCGGATAGCTTGATATAGATATGATCGCCAGCTTCTGCCTGGCGGTCAACCGTCTCCTCTACTGCCTGTCGTTGCCGAAAATCCTCTTCGACAGCTTCCACCTCTTGATCAGTAATTTCAGGTGGCTCATAAGGGAAGCGAATTTCGTGATAATCACTAAGCTCAACCTCAGACATTAAGGGAACGATAAATTCGAGGGTTAACGGTTCAAGGCTGGCAACATTCTCGAGATTTCCCGGACCATAAGGTTCTATTTCAGCCTTTTCGATAACTTCAGGATAGATATCATTAACAATAATTTCGAGGCTTTCCTCGAACAAAACCTCATCCCCAACCTGCCTTTGGATCACCTGATAGGGTGCTTTCCCTGGACGAAATCCAGGTACTTTGATCCGTTTGGCGATTTTTTTTGCGGCTTTCCTTTTTGCTCCTTCTAATTGATCGTAATCGACTTCAACAGTCAGTTTTACTTGATGATCTTCCAGATTTTCAGCATCTATTTTCAATTTCTCATCCCTCAGCAGTTAGAATAACCCAGTGATTATATCACTTTCAATTTAATCATTTCAGGATGCATTCTTGCATATTGATCCTTTGTCAAGTAGCTTTGTTTTGTAATTCGATTTAGGGAAATTACAGTGGGGAAGGAGGGAGTCGAACCCTCACGCCTTGCGGCACGTGATCCTAAGTCACGCCTGTCTGCCAATTCCAGCACTTCCCCGGTGTATGTCAGAGAGATTATAAGCCGATGGTCATCCAACGTCAATAATTTGGATATAATGGAGACTAACTTATATTCAAGATCAAAATCATCGAGCCTGTCGGAGGCTAAATTGACCCGCATTATCAAACTGGATGGGGTTGGAAAGCAAAGAAAAAGATTGACCAGAGAAGTTGTGTTGGCGATCAGGGAATTAATGCATCAGGAAGAGGTAAATGAAGATACCAAAGATCTAGCTGCTTTTATCGCCCTTAATCTCGAGGCGATTTACCAGACAATCGATCTCACTGTCGCAGCCTGGGAAAAACGCAATTACTGGGTAAAAGCCGATCGATTTAGGCTTGAATGGGCTTGGAGTGGGGTGCTTGCCCAAGAGATGCGGGTTGCAATCCTCGAGGAGGATTGGCAATTAGTTGCATTAACATCAGCCAAGGCAGCGCAAAAATTAAGTAACGTTCAAGTACCAAAGCGACATCGCATGGGAGAACCTTGGCATGGAGCTTGGGCAGAGTTCGAAAAATCATATGAGGTTTAACCGCTCTTTCCAAATCTAGCACCACCAGGTGTTTTGATCTCCAATCTATCCCCACGCTTTATATAACCAAGAGTTACAACAAGGATAATTGCTGACTCGGTCTTCGTCCATCGATCATGATAAAAGGTGCCGCCCGGGAAGGATTAATACCAATCCTGCGTAAGTCTTCAACACTCTTCATTCGATTTTTCCGCCGTTCGATAACCAGTGCTGCGACCCCTTTGGGGCCTATCCCAGGTACATGGAGCAATTCTCCCTTACTAGCTTCATTGATTTCAATTGGATTTTCAGTTAGGAATATTTTGGCCCAGGAGAGTTTCGGATCTGTCTCTTGATGGAGATTGCCATTTTCATCGAAAGGCAGCTCTTCCATAGTAAATCCATAATCGCGAATCAGGTATGAAGCTTGGTATAAGCGGTTCTCCCGTTGTAGCATCGTAGCAGGTTGGTTTTCAAGTGGTGTATCTTCCACAGGTCTGAATGGTGAATAATAAGCGCGCTTCAACCCTAACTCTCGGTACAGATATTCTGTGGTGGCGAGCAGTTCGCTATCATTCTCACCAGCTCCACCGACCACAAACTGCGTTGCCACTGATGGCCAACGTCTATTCCACCCATTTTGAGCCGGTTTTGTTGCGCAGATCTCTGCCACCCACTTCAATGGCTGAATTAATTCATCAACGAAAACTTTATGCGGAGCAAGGATTTTCAATCTCTTTGTATTGGGCGCTTCCAGATTCAAAGACACGCGGTCAGCTAACTGCATAGCCTGTTCAACTTGAGCAAATTCTGCTCCCGGCATAATCTTGAGATGCAAATAACCTTTAAAGCCAAGCTTATTACGTAAGATATGTGATGTCTCAAGTAACCGATCTTGTGTTTTAATGCCCCCGCCGATCAGTCCAGAGCTCAAAAATAATCCCTCAACAATACCAGCTCGATGTAATGAAATGAATATATGAGCCATTTCATCCGGCTTGAGGGTAGCACGTCGAAAATTACGACCGGCTCTAAAAGGACAATAATGACAATCTCGCTCACAGGCTGAGGTCAATAATGTCTTCAGCAAAGTGATCTTTTTACCATTTGGCATGATTGCATTATGGACAAAAGCGGAGTAATTCTTTGAGGGATCAATTTTGGGGCAGCGATGATCCTCAGCAGGCTCAAAATCATTTTGAGAGGATAGTATTTTCAATCGATCTATGGTATCCATATTCGAAGGGACCTTCCCTTGATAATAACTAGAACAATTGTACTATATACCCATTAACCTGGCAACTGGAATCAACAAACTTTAATCCCAGTATATGGGCTGATTCCATTTGCCGGTGGGACGAAATAGGTGCGTATTTATTTTCTCTAGTTATGTGGGTTGTCCAAAGAATGGGGGAGGAGGCCTTCAATCCTTCCGCAAGATATGGGTTACAACAGTGGCACCACTGCCGCCAATGTTCTGTGCCATACCGATTTCAGTCCCCTCAATCTGGTTTTCACCAGCCTCGCCACGCAGCTGCTGGGTGATTTCAACAATTTGATACACACCGGTCGCGCCAACCGGGTGACCGCGCGCTTTGAGCCCACCAAAGGTCGAGATCGGTATCCTGCCGTTTGGAGTAATATCCCCATCCAATCCTAATCGGGGTGCCTGACCGCGAGGTACAAATCCACAGGCCTCCAAAGATAGGGCAGACATTATCGAAAA
>DAOVCZ010000116.1 GCA_030669775.1 Chloroflexota bacterium
AACCGGTTAATGAAACCCTCTTTTCGAGTTTTAATTCATAGCTTCCAAACCTCATATCTCATCCCCTTCTAATCGGATACCAGCACACATGGCGCCCACACTTTCCCTTTTGATATCCTCCCCCGGGATGATGTCCATAAATTCTCCTTCGTCAATCGGTGCCACCCAATCGCTCAAGGATACAACCTCATCAAGATCTTCTGAAATCAGCAATACTCCAGCCTTTTCCTTTATTGCCTCGATGAGCTTATTGCGAACGAATTCAGTAGCCCCGACATCCAGACCCTGGGTGGGTAAATGAGCGATCACAAGCCGTGGATTGCGTGAGAGCACCCGGGCCAAGATCAGTTTCTGCAGGTTGCCTCCAGAAAGACTTTTGACTGTTATATCAGGTCCCGGAGTCATCACTCCGTACTCTGAGATGATTTCTTTTGTCAGATTGCGCAACTTTTTGTAATCTAAGGTGCCCCGCTGGGAGAAACTACTATCGAAGTAATAGTTCATGGTTGTATTTTCCACCAGGGAGAAATCAGCGATCGAACCTATGTGTATGCGATCGGATGGGATGTATCCTATCCCAAGTTCCCACCGATTTAAACTTGAGGCGTTAGTAATATCTTTACCATCCAGAATCACCTTGCCCCTCTGAGCTTTTCTAAGACCTGCAAGTACCTCGACTAATTCTTGCTGTCCGTTTCCAGCGATTCCTGCGATTCCGAAAATTTCTCCCTCCCGGATTGAAAACGATACATCTTTCAAAGCCAGAAGGCCTTTGTCGCTGAGCGCAGACAGGTCTTCTACCTGGAGAATGGTTTTTCCCACCTCTACTTTTGTCTTCTCGATCCTGAAGATGACTTCTCTGCCCACCATTTCCATAGCCAGACTTCTCTCCGTTGCCTGCTCCGTGTCCATGGTGGTCACAACTTTCCCATGTCTCAGAACCGTCACTCGATCGCTTATCGCCAGCACGATAGGGAGTTTGTGTGTAATGAATGGGACGATGGCGAGATCGTCCCTGGCCATGGCCTCGATGGAGGCCAGGAGTTTCTCTGTTTCAGTAGGCGCCAGCGCGGAAGTGGGTTCATCCATGATAAGGATTTCAGCCCCACGATAGAGAGCTTTCAGGATCTCTACCACTTGCTTTTCCCCTTCTGAAAGCTGCCAGACCTTTGCTTTCAGGTCGATATTGAATCCATATTTCTGGCAGAGTTCGTTTATTTCAGCCTCTGCCCTCCCCAGGTTCATGATTTTCCCGGCCCGGGGATGCCCAAGGAGAATGTTCTCGATCACTGAATGAGCAGGCACTAATTTGCGGTGCTGGTGAACCATCCCAATACCCAGATCGATGGCATCCAGACACGATCTGAATCTGACCGGCTCTCCGGCGATATAGATCTCTCCTTCGTCGGGTTGATATTCCCCGAAGAGGATTTTCATCAAGGTGGTTTTCCCGGCACCATTCTCGCCCAGGATGGCGTGAATCTCACCCGCCTTAATTTCGAAATCAATACTGTCGTTGGCAACAACTCCAGGGAATCTTTTTGTGATCCCTCTTGCCTCTAAGGCCGTATCACCACGTTTTATCTCTTTGTTGAGCACTTTAGCTACCCGTCTCTTCTCAGGGGATATTCTCTAGTTCGAAGTTCTATTTTAAAACAAATTGATGCAAATCACTCTCAGAACTTATAATCAATTAATCGATCTATTCTAGGGAATTATTATTTTAAATAATTTCTATTGATAGACATGAGGCTCCCACAATTGAGGGTTTTACCCACAAAAATGGGAGCCTCTTGCTTTTAGATTACGAGAGGTAGTTTTGCATCGACGCTGATGTTAATGACTACCAGACTCAGTATCACTCCAATATTTCCACGCCTTGCAGGTCGAAGTTGAACTTGGAAAGCAGCCACTCATCTGTCGGCTCTTCACCGGCTGCTTTCACCTCTGTCCCTGCGGGTGGAATCGGTGTGCCTTCAAGCTCCAACCCAGTCCCATTGCTGATAAATGCGTGGACTGTGAATGGATCCCAAGATCCAGCGATCATCTCGTCCCTTCTCTTTTCAACGAGATCTACGATCTCAGCAGGGATCAAAGGCAGTGCTGCTGGGCTAATGGCTTCCACGCCAACCTTGTTGTCGTTCATAATGTCAACGGTGGGAACTTCAGTACCATCAGCCAGAACCATTGAGTCGTTCATGCCCAGGTACAGTACGGTGACTGGGTTTTCTTCACCGGCCAGGTACTCCTTGAGCATATGCTCGTAGAGCACTTCCCAGCGGGTGTCGAACGAAATAGCCACGGTATCCGTATCCGACCAGCCGTAAAATCCGACAATGTCCATATCCTTGCCGACGAACCAAATGCCCTGTTCTGTTGCGACATCCAGTGGGGAGCCAGAATCAGTTTGTTGGGTTAGGACATCCACATCATACTGAGTCACCAAGGTTTCTGCGATATCTCGCTCTTCCGCGGGCAGGTACCAGTCACCGACATACTTGACATAGATATTGACGTCTTTGCCAAGCAGGTCAGCGGCGTCCTGAATCCCTAGGATAAAGCCGTTCTGCCGCCGGATGACTTGAACAGATGGGAATGCCGAGACGATGCCTATATTACCCGTCTCGGTTAACGCCCCAGCGACCAGCCCTTCCAGATACAAAGCCTGATACTGTCTGGGGAAGAGTCTGATGAAATTCCTCTTGGTGGAAAGATCGCTGGCAATAATTGATCCAAAGTAAACCTCCGGGTACTTATCAGCGATTTCGATCAAGGGCATACCCATGAACTCAGCGTTACCGACGACGATGTTTGCGCCATCAGCGATCATTTCTTCTGCATAAGGAACTGTAAGATCGGGTCCCACTTCCTCTCTGAAGACATAATCTACGTCTTCAGATTTTTCCGCGATGCGCTTTCCAGCGCGATCGTGGGCTCCGGACCATGTGGTGCCTTCAATGACACTGAAATGTTCGATCGCCAGAGTGGCACCTTCCATCACTTGTTCAGGTTCTGCGGGTGCACATCCTACAGTTAGCCCAGCCAATAGGATAAAGATTGCAACCACCCCGAACAATGTAATTCCCTTCTTTGAAAAAGGTTTACTTGCCATCACGAACTCCTCCTTTCATTTAGTTCTTTCTGGTTGCGGCTCACAGATACAAATTTCCGTATAGCGAGCCTCGCTGCCATTGCCACCTGAATCCCCCATCGTCTGGATTGGATTCAATTTTACAGAATAAATAATTGCTTGTCAATTCAAGCATTTGCTAAGTTAAGCCTTTATCAACCTCCTTATATAATTTTTCCCTGATTCTTGGATGATGAGCCCATTGACCCGCAACTGAACCTCTATCAACCGCGACTGAGCAAAACCACGGCCAGGATAACAATTATGATCGCGATGGCGCCAGCTATCCAAATCACTCTCCGGGATGAGAACACCTCTCCGGCCATATCCTTGGCGACTGAGGCTGCAAACTCACTTTCTGAAGGGGGTTTATATTCAACCTGCTCACCTGTGGTCTGGGAAGTCTGGCGAGCTAGTAATGCTTGGTTGAGCGAATCTAATCCCTGCTTCAGTAAGCTCTTACTGACCGAATCCATCATCCGTTGTCCCACACTCGCCAATCTGCCACCTAACTGCATATCTCCTTGATATTGCATGAGAGTTTTGTCCGCTTCTTGGGGGATGAGCTGTACCGAACCAGTTCCCCTAACGAATCCAGGTTTGCCTTTTCCTTCCACAGTCATCGTCAGGCTCTCGGGTGGAACTTCATCTGAAATGAGCACCCGCCCTGAAAAGAGGCCAGCTACAGGACCAATGCGAACATGCATCTCCCCCTGGTACTCATTCTCGCTGACCTGTTCCAGGCTTTGGGTGCCGGGTAGTGCTGAGGCTAGAACCTCTGGATCGCGCACAACTTCCCAAACCTCCTCCCTGGGTCCGTCAAATGTGTATTCTCCTTCGATTTTCACTTCTCACTCTCCTTATCCTGCAGTAGTTCAAATAAACGGTTTGGACTGAGTGGCATCTCGAGAATCTCAAGATCATGATCAGGAAAGGCGTTTTCGATCGCCTGGGCGAAGAGTGCTGGGACAGGGATGGCCCCAGCTTCGCCAACACCCTTGGTTCCCAGCGGATTGAGAGGGGAGCGAGTCTCGAAGTGTCCAACTTCCATCCGTGGGACTTCGCTGGCAGTGGGGATCAAATAATCGGCCAGTGATGCATTGAGCAGCTGTGCGTTTTCATCGAAAATGAGCTGTTCATAGTAAGAATTGCCGATACCCATTGCCACACCGCCGTGGATTTGACCTTCCACGATCAGGGGGTTGATCACCGTACCGCAATCTTCAACGACGATATAACGCTTTATCTCGACCATCATGGTCTCGGGGTCGACTTCGATGATCATAGCGTGGACGCCAAAGGCAATTGCCCCATATTTGGGCCCGAAGTATGCGGTGGCTTCTAAACCTGGTTCTGTGCCGGGTTCCACTGCCCCGCGTAGAGGATTCGCTTCCGCTGCCAGTTCACCCAGACTAATTGATAGATGGGGGTTATCAGCAACACGCACATAACCATCCTCGAGTTCGAGTTCCTCTTCAGGTGTTTCAAGTAGTTTGCTGGCCAGCTTGAGCACCTTCTCCCGCACGATGGAGGCAGAGGCGTTAATAGCGTTGGCAGCCACCACAGATCCCCGGCTGGCGAATGTGCCTGTCCCCCAATGGAATTGAGCGGTATCTCCAGTGACCAGGTTCACATCTTTAATGTCCACTCCCAGCTGCTCAGCGACGACCTGAGCAAAGGCTGTAAAGTGGCCCTGACCCTGGGTGCCAACACCAGTCGCCACGTTGATTTTTCCACTGGCCTCGATGGTGATCCTGGCTCCTTCATAAGGGCCAACTCCGGTCGTTTCAACAAAGGGGACGATGCCGATGCCGACATGTTTGCCTTCCGCTCGTAATAGGGGTTGTTCTTCTTTGACAAACTGGTCATAGCCGATCATCCCAGCTGCCTTTTCCATGACCGGCTGATAATCTCCGCTGTCGAAGATCAGTGGTGAAAAAGCTTGGTCAATGATTTGCTGTTCGTACGGAAAAGCATCTGGAGGGATGAAATTGAGCTTTCGGATTTCCACAGGATCCATTTCAAGCTCTTTGGCAGCCAGGTCCAGCAAACGTTCTACTACAAAGATACCCTGGGGACGTCCCGCGCCGCGGATCGGGGTGGTGATAATCTTGTTGGTGAACACCACATTGAGCTCGCTGTAATAATGCGGGACATCGTAGGCTCCCATAGCATGGGATTCGGTGTTGAGGGGGAGAGTCAAGCCATAGGGATCGTAGGCACCAGAATCATGTAAGAAGGTGTGACTGACCCCAAGAATTTTTCCTTCACGGGTAAGGATCATTTCGGCTTCATGCACCTGGCCGCGTTCCTGGGTGGTGGCAAAAAAGTTCTCATGGCGATCTTCAATCCATTTGATCGGTCGACCGAGTTGTATTGATATCCAGGGAATAAGCATCTCCTCTGGGTAAAACATCATCATCTTGGGACCGAAAGCACCACCGATAAATGGCGCGATGACCCTGACCTGGCTCTCGGAAAGGCCAAGCCGAGCGGCAAGACCATTCCGAATGGGGATCGGGGCTTGGGTTGTATCCCAGACAGTCAGGTGCCGGCTTTTCACGTCCCAATCAGCGACGATGCCCCGGTTTTCCATTGCCGCGGCTGCACCTCGGTCGATTTCGATTCTGCGGCTGATAACCACCTCGGCTGTGGCTTTTGCCGCCTGGTAGTCTCCCTTACTCTGAATCATGTGAGCAGCCAGGTTTGACTCCAGGTCATCATGAACAAGAGGCGCGCCTGGATCGAGGGCATGCTCGATATCCGCAACCACGTCCAGTGTGTCGAGATCGACGGAGATATCTTCGACCGCGTCTTCGGCAATGTAGCGACTCTCGGCGATAACCACGGCTATTGGTTCCCCAACGTGACGAATTTTATCTTTCGCCAGGGGTACTTGTCTGCGGGAGTGGAAGGTGATATCTTCGACAGTTGGAGGAGGTGAAACCAAGGGGGGACCAGGCTGCCAATCGTCTCCCATATCTTCAGCAGTGTAGACTGCTATCACTCCAGGTCGGTTTCTCGCTTGCGAGACATCGATCCCCTTCAGGTAAGCGTGAGCATAATCACTGCGCAAAAATGCGGCATGAAGCATGCCTGGTATGTTTACATC
>DAOVCZ010000232.1 GCA_030669775.1 Chloroflexota bacterium
AAGTGGTGAGGGGTCACTTCACAAGTGACTTTAACCCCATTTTCTTTCGCAGCTCGGATTAATAAAATTTCCTCTCGTCGAGCTATATGGCATATATGAACTGGTTTGTCGTAAAAAAGCGACATCAACAGCACAGCAGCCAAGCTCCGGCCTTCTGCATGCACTGCAATAGGTACAATCCCAGGCCAGTGGATGAAATGATCCTGCCAAATAGTCATATCGTCCAAGCGTAAGGGACCGTAAGTCTGGTCTAGATACAATTTCAATCCAGCAGCTCGAGGCGCTAAGAGGGCCAGCGCCTCAGCATTATCAGGACCAGCTCCGAGAAATTGACCATAATCAAGACGTGCTTTATCTCTAGCGGACTTTTCTGAAAGTTTAAGTGTTTTCTCCGAAGTGATGGGTGGGTCGGTGTTAGGCATCGCCAGCAACATGGTAAACCCACCCGCCAATCCAGCCTTTGTCCCGCTATCCCAATCCTCTTTGTAGGTTGCACCGGGTTCGCGCAAATGCACATGCGGATCAATCAATCCGGGTAATTTAATCATGATAAGACTCGAATTCTATTTAGGCGCAGGATCACCGGTAATTTGTGGGCAAAGCTTGGAATAAAAAAATAGAGCCTATCAGGCTCTATGATGATAATAAAACCGCCCAGGAGGTGCATGACCTCCAGGCGGTGATCTATTTCAGGTAACAACTTGCGACGTTCCATCCCGCTCGATTGTATAAGGATTCCTGGATATGTCAAGGGCATTCATGCAGTTATTTTCGTATTTGCGAAAATTTTAAGGTAGATTATTAATTCCAATCCCATCCTTGTAAAGAACCAAGCATATCGATAGCAGTTAGATCTAACTGCAACGGTGTGATAGAGACATAGCCATTTTCCAGGGCACCAAAATCCGTCCCCTCTTCTGGAATACCTGTCGGAGCGTCCCCACCTATCCAATAATAAGGTCGCCCGCGCGGATCAAACCGGCGATCTAAACGATCACGGTAAACACGTAAACCCTGGCGGGTGATTTGATAGCCCTTGATTTCTCCATCGACGAGGTAAGGCACATTTACATTTAACACAGTTTTGCTGTGCAGCTGGTTCTCGATAACTTTATCAACAACTTTCCTGGCCACTTTGGCAGCTGGACCATAATCCAAATCACCTAAATGGTTCTCTGGAGAGTCTAATGAGACAGCCACCCCAGGAATGCCCCAAATCGCTGCTTCCATGGCTGCAGTCACTGTGCCCGAATAGGTGACATCATACCCAAGGTTGGCATTGGGGTTGATGCCAGACACAACCAGATCGATATCATCCGGAATCAAACCAAGCATAGCTAATACCACACAATCCGAGGGAGCTCCATCTGAGGCTAATGCGATTGATCCATTGTTCAGTAGAACTTCTTTGACTCGCAGTGGCCGATGCATAGTTTTTACATGACCAGATGCCGACCAGTTGCGATCTGGCGCTAAAATTGTCACCTGGTAGGATTTTCGTAGTTCTTCGGCTAAAACTAATAAACCTGGGGCTGTTACCCCATCATCGTTGGTAACTAAAAGGTGCATATTCCTGTTATGATCCTCCTCAGTATTTTCAATTGCCCATTATAATCTTATAATTAAGCGATCCAGAGTTGCAAACGGAAATAACCCAGATAATCAAGGAGAGAAATGATGGCACGAAAAATCATAGGCATAACATTCATTGTTGCTGCAATTATCGGCTTGATCTTCAGCATCGCAGGTATCGCCCTAGTTTGGGGAGTGAAAGCACCACTAACCGCTAACCTGGTAAACGCGATCGATTTGATAGATACAACCCTGGATGCGACCAGCTCTGGTCTGGCGGTTGTAGATGACACCCTTACAAGAACGATCTCGGAATTTAACACGCTTGAAAATACTGTCCAGACTGCCAGCAAAGGCGTCGATGATTCTGTGCCATTGGTGGAATCACTTTCAGGACTCCTTTCTGGGAATATACCTCAGGCGATAGAGGCGACTCAAACTGGGCTCACCACACTTCAGGACGCGGCTGGTACTTTGGAAAGCACTCTGCAGCTGTTGACATCAATTCCATTCTTACCAATTGAAAATTATGCTCCAGAGGTCTCCTTTACTACCGCTTTGGAGGATGTATCACAGAGCCTCGATGCGATCCCGGAATCTCTGGCAGAGATGGAAGAGACTTTGAATTCAACCCAGGGCAATCTGGTTAAGCTCGCAGCCCAAATCAGGATTATCTCGCGAGGTATCTCAGACCTCAAGGCCGATCTGTACGAAATTCAACTCGTTCTTGAGCAATACCAGGATGTGATCTCAACCGTTCAGGAAAAGGTAGATGCTTTTCGCACGAACATGTATACAATTATCGCTGTCACCACGTGGGTTTTCACGATAATCTTCATCTGGTTGGGTATCGCTCAAATCGGCTTATTAACCCAGGGTATAGAAAGATTCAATTGGCCACCAACAAAGCAAACGGCTGAAGGTGAAGAACCTCTTCCCATAAATTCAAACCTCGAGGAGGGACAAGACCTATCTGCTGCAGAGACAACTCTTGATAGGGAAGAGTCACCTCCCGAAACAGATTAAGAAGGATTTGATGGGTAAACCCCATTCAAATAAATCACAGGCTGGGAAACAAACCCAGCCTGATTTTTTTTATTTAGCTACCTGACAATTTTCAAAAATAGCGAACAGAAGCTGTCTGAGCGGAATGTCCTGCGCTGAGCGCAGACGAAGCGAATGCAGTCAAAGAGCACTTCCTTGAGCGTCACTTCGATGAACTCAGTGCAGGCTCTTCGCCCATCATTTCATTCAGGATTCAACTTCGTAAACTCCGCTCACCTGTGCCTGCACCACAGGTGCGGGTAGGAAGCTCACTCCAGCGATTTCTACCAAAGTGTCAGGTTGCTATTTTTTATCGATAGATTAAATACCCAGGGTATTTGGAGGGCACTTTTTATCCTTCAACCAGCATATCTCTGAGCACTTTGTGCAGGATACCGCCATTTCGATAATAATCAACCTCCAACTTTGTGTCGAGCCGGACGATCACCTGGAATTCGATAACCTCCCCATTTTCCTTTTCAGCGAGGACTTTAACCTTACTTTGGGGCTTGACCTGATCATCCAGACCAGTAATATCGAACACTTCATCGCCTGAAAGCCCAAGACTATCAACACCTTCACCGGCCTCAAACTGAAGGGGTAAAACTCCCATACCTACCAAATTCGAGCGGTGGATTCTCTCGAATGATTGGGCAATGACTGCCTTCACATTCAGCAGCTGGGTTCCTTTTGCTGCCCAATCCCGGCTTGAGCCGGTGCCATACTCTTTACCTGCCAACACCAGCAAGGACACACCATCCCCCTGGTACCGCATGGAAGCATCGTAGATGCTCATCTGGGTCCCATCTGGGAGATGTTTGGTAAAGCCACCTTCAACACCGAGCACCATTTGGTTCTTCAAGCGAATATTCGCAAATGTACCCCGAGTCATCACCCGGTCGTTTCCACGCCGGGAACCATAGGAATTAAAGTCTCGCAAGGAAACCCCTCGCTCAATCAAGTACTT
>DAOVCZ010000205.1 GCA_030669775.1 Chloroflexota bacterium
GGCTGTTTGGATGACAGATGACGATTACCGCGGCTATTTGATCGAAGCCACCATCTGTCAGAATGGGAATCTGGTCCCAGTTGCAGTTCATACCGACCGTACATCGTACGATTTCAGCGATGAGTTAAACTGCTCTGGAGAATCAGGAGGCAGGCTTTACTCAGTCGAAAAACATGGCTATTCCGACCCGGTGGAGATCCCCTGGCCTTAGAGGGTAAAAGCAAACATCAAGAAACCTGTTATCTTTTCCTGGTGACCTTATATATTTCTTCTGGTTAAGAGTCTAATGATGAGCTGGAAAAGCACTTTGGATCACTACTTCCAGGATTTGGAGAAAGAAGAATTATTTTCTGGTGTGGTCTTGCTCACACAAGGCAATTCATCCCTTTACAGTGGTGCCTTTGGATACGCGAGCCGTTCTTGGAATATAGCGAACACTTTAGACACACGCTTCGATACGGCCTCGGTTACCAAGCTTTTCACATCGGTGGCGACGCTGCAGTTGATCGACCAGGGCTTATTTGATTTTGAAACCAGTGTAATCGATTTCTTGGATTTGAAGGGCACGACTATCTCAAAAGAGGTGAATGTCTATCACCTGCTCACCCACACATCAGGTATTGGTGATGATAGTGAGGAAGAAGATGGAGAGGTTTATGAAGATTTATGGAAAACGAAACCCAATTATTCGGTCACAACCACAGCAGATTTCTTACCCCAATTCATCCACAAGCCTGCTAACTTCCCGCCAGGGAAGAGCTGCCGGTATTGTAATTGTGGCTATGTGTTGCTGGGGTTGATGATTGAAGAAACAAGCGGGATGACATACCGTGATTATGTCAGGCAGCATGTTTTTACCAGGGCACAGATGACCGATTCAGATTTCATGCGATTGGATCGAGTTCATGAAAATGTTGCTGAAGGCAGCGATCCGCTTCGAAATGAAATTGGTGATCTTGTAGGTTGGAAAAAGAATATCTATTCCTTCCCACCAATTGGGTCTCCTGACAGCGGCGCGTATGTTACCGCTATAGATTTGGATGCGTTTCTTCGCTCAGTCAAAGCAGGCGAGCTGCTTTCATCGGAATTAACAACAGCTTTCTTTTCCCCTCAAGTTCATTATCGGGCAATGGAAAATTGGACAAAGATGTACGGCTATGGATTGTGGTTCTACGTTGATAAATCTAATAGGATAGTTTGTTATCAAAAGGAAGGCATCAACGCAGGCGCCAGTGCTCTAATTCGCCATTACCCGGAGCTGGATGTCAACGTTGTGCTGCTCTCAAACATGGAAGAAGGCGTTTGGGAGCCGGTCTGGAAAATCCACGATCTCATAGTTTCAGGGGAAGTATAAGGTAAATAGATCCAAGATCGATCTTTGTTAGAATTCAAAAGATCAACCCACCCGCCATTTTCTCACGGGTGAGATATAGGCAGCGAATAAGGGTGATTTCCTATAACAATTGTCACCCAAAAAAACCAGGGGTTAAACTGGCTCACGGGCAAGCTCTACATTGCCCACTTTATTAGCTTTACCCCGTTTCTCGGAAGAAAGAATGCGCTTGCGGATGCGGAAATTAAGTGGGGTGACTTCAAGCAATTCGTCATCTGCTAAGAATTCGATCGCTTCGTCCAGGCTCATTCGCCTTGGTGGGGTCAGGCGGATTTCCATATCACCCCGGGCCGCGCGCATGTTCGTGAGGTGTTTCTTCTTGCAGATATTCAGTGCAAGATCGCCGGGTCGCTGGTGTTCTCCGATCACCATGCCTTCGTAGACCTCAACTCCCGGATCATAAAATATGATCCCGCGCTCTTCAGCATTTTTAATCCCGTAGGTGGTGGTGATTCCTGTCTCCCATGAAACCAGGGAACCAGAAGAACGTCCTTTAATCGATCCCACCATCGGTAAATATCCATTTTGTTGGGAGTGCATCACACCTTCGCCGCGTGTGGCGGTCAGGAATTGGTTCCGGAAACCTAATAATCCACGCGTTGGAACCAGGAATGTCAAATCAACACTTCCCTCCTGGTTCTCCTGCAAGTTGAGCATTTGTCCCCGACGAGAGCCGAGCATCTCTACAACCGTACCGACCGTATCTGCGCTGGTTTCGATAAAGATTTCTTCAAATGGTTCCAGTTTCTCCCCTTTCTCCCCTTGGCGCATGATCACTTCGGGACGGGAGACCTGGAATTCGTATCCTTCACGGCGCATAGTTTCAATCAAAATGGCAAGATGCAGTTCTCCACGACCTGAAACCAGGAAAGAATCCCCACTTTCCGTATCGGTCACCCGCAGAGCAACATTGGAACGCAATTCAGAATACAGACGTTCGCGCAGCTTGCGAGATGTGCTCCACTGCCCTTCACGGCCAGCAAAAGGAGAGGTATTGACCGCGAAGTTCATACGCACAGTCGGCTTTTCCACTTGTATGCCTGGCAGCGGCTGAGGATTCTCTGGGTCAGTGAGGGTTTCACCAATCGCGATCCCTTCTAAGCCTGCCAGTGCAACGATCTCTCCAGCTTGAGCTTGGGGGACTTCTACTTTGTTGAGTCCCTGATGAACATATAAGTAGCGCGCGTGCTCGATGAGCACCTCCCCATCCAACTTCACCCGTGCCAGAGGCTGGCCGGTATGTAATTGACCTGCGAATATCCGCCCAACCGCGGTGACTCCACGGTAATCATCGTATCCCAGGGTTGTGACCAACATTTGCAGCGGTGCTTCAGGGTCCACTATTGGACCAGGAATATGGTTCAAAATGACCTCAAAAAGCGGCTGCAAATCAGGCCCTAATTCCGGAGATACTCCTGCTTGAGCGGTGACAGCATTGGCATAAATCACTGGGAAATCAGCCTGTTTGTCGGTGGCACCCAATTCAATAAACAGATCAAATGTCTCATTAAGCACACGCTCTGGGTCAGCATTTTTACGGTCGATCTTATTAATCACGACAATCGCCCGGTGACCCATTTCGAGTGCTTTCTTGAGCACGAAACGGGTTTGTGGCATCGGGCCCTCCGCGGCATCTACCAACAGCAGCACCCCATCAACCATGTTCATCACGCGCTCCACTTCCCCGCCGAAATCGGCGTGACCGGGAGTGTCGACAATATTAATCTTTACATCTTGTGCGCGGCCATCGTCCCAAATATCGATTGCTGTGTTTTTTGCCAGGATCGTGATTCCACGTTCACGCTCCAGGTCGTTCGAATCCATCACCCGCTCGACCACATGCTGGTTGGCGCGGAAGACGTGTGCCTGTTTTAGCATGCCATCCACCAGGGTGGTTTTTCCATGGTCTACATGGGCGATTATGGCGATATTTCTAATGTCATTACGTTCTATCAACATACTAATCACAACCTTCAAAAGTATAAATAATCCAGACACGCAACAACCCCGGCCGCGCAGGCCGAGGTCGTCTGGCGAGTCATGCAATCATATCAAAAAGTGGAGGTTTTGAATAGTGTTGATTGACATTAATGTTCGGAATTCATGAAAATCAAAAAAGACTCCCAAACTGACGGGGAGTCTTAAGCTTATTGGGTCAATTATTAAATTGACAGTTGGCTCACGAAGAGCAGTCGATCAATCCTCAAATGGGGTTAACTTATACCTTCAGGAGCAGGTTGTGCCTGCTTCTCTACCATGGGGGTTGTCGCCCGCCAGAACCCAACGAATATTAAGGTTGCACCGAGCAGCTCGCCGATATAGAGTGCACCTGGTATTCCAAAACGGCTAAAGGCGCCTCCAAATGCTGGCGCCAGCGCACCCACCGCAATCAGGATATTGCCAATCGTGCGATGAAGCAGGATTCGTTTTCGATAGAATATCCACGCTGAATAAACAGCCCCGCCGACCAGCGTCACCACACCATAAATGTTGAAAAATGGAGTTAAAGTACGGATACCAGGAGTGACGATCGCATGACCGCTTAATTCGCTGCCCGTGTGTACACTGGCGGTCAATAAACTTGGGTCCAGCTCAG
>DAOVCZ010000221.1 GCA_030669775.1 Chloroflexota bacterium
AGGTTATTCAAATCCATTACCCCCTGGCGGGATGCCATCTGCATTGAATATCAATCAGGGATTGGTTGGTTGGATTTTATCCAATCGTCAGTCAGTCTTAATTGACGATGTTTTAGAAGATAATCGCTGGATTCAACTCCCAAATAGTTGGTACCACCACCGCAGCGCTATCGGTGCGCCAATTATCATCGGTGATCAACTATTAGGTGTCCTGCTCCTTTACTATCCTGAAGTGGGAAATTTCTCGGAAGAACAGCTCGATTTAATCCAAGCTGCTGCTAATCAGATGGCTGTAGCGATAAAAAATGCGGAGCTGTATCACTTGACTCGCGATCAAAAAGAGGAGTTGAGCGCGCTATTAAAGGATCAAAGGGTTGAGACCAGTCGATCTCGATCCATACTTGAGGCAATCGCAGATGGAGTGCTCGTTACAGATCAACATGGGGAGATCACATTATTCAACCATTCTGCAGAAAGAATGCTTGACTTGAAGCGCGCAGAAGTGATTGGTCGATCGATTGAGCATTTTTCTGGTTTATTTAGCGGCGTTGCACTGGCTTGGATGGATACAATTAATACCTGGATGCAAGATCCTCATTCTTTCAATCCCATGAATACCTTTTCAGAACAGGTGAGCTTAGATAACGGAAACGTTCTATCTGTCAATCTTGCCCCAGTTATTAATAACAACGAGTTTTATGGCACAGTCTCGGTATTTCGGGATATCACCCACCTTATTGAAGTAGACAGGTTGAAATCAGAATTTGTCGCTACGGTGAGTCATGAACTGCGCACTCCAATGACCTCCATCAAAGGGTATGTGGATATTCTACTTATGGGTGTTGCAGGCGATCTTAGCGAACAGCAACTACGATTCTTGAGCGTTGTTCAACAAAATACCGAACGGCTGACGATCTTGGTCAATGACCTGTTGGATTTGTCGCGGATCGAAGCTGGGCAGGTGAATTTAACCTTCGAGCCGCTTGATCTGCATGAGCTGATCGATGAGGTGATGGAAGAGATTAACCGTCTTACAGCTGCTGAAAATAAAACCATGCAATTCAATATTGAGCTGCCATTGGATTTGCCACGCATCAAAGGCGATCCTGAAAGAATTCGTCAAATTCTTATCAATCTACTTGGTAATGCTTTTCATTACACTCCATCCAACGGAATGGTCAATTTAAAGGCTCACCGTGTTGGAGATGAAATCCAAGTAGATATAAAAGACAATGGTGTTGGAATTCTCCCCAAGGAACAGGAACGAATATTCGATCGCTTCTACCGCGGGGAAAATCATATGGTTATCGCAACTGCTGGAACTGGGTTGGGGTTGAGCATAGTTGCAAAGCTGATAAACATGCATCACGGTCGGATTTGGGTACAAAGCAGTGGAATTGAAGGTGAAGGGAGCACATTTTCATTCACCTTACCGGTTTTTGACTTTTCACGGCATGCGATCAGAATGAGTAAGGATTATGCCGAAAATATTAATCGCTGAAGATGAACAAGATATATTGGAGCTGATCACCTTCACATTACAATTTGGGGGATATGAGGTGATTCCAACATCAAATGGTAAAGATGCGTTAGAGATGACACGCAAAGAACAGCCTGATCTAGTCTTATTGGATGTGCGCATGCCCCGTATGTCGGGTTATGAAGTAAGTACCCAATTAAAAGCTGGCCATGATACCCACCGCATTCCTGTAGTTTTCCTTTCTGCGAAAGGTCAGGAAGCCGAGATCAAAACAGGATTTGATACTGGAGCGATTGATTATATTCTCAAACCTTTTGCTCCCGATCATCTTTTAAAAAGATTGGAGGAAATCCTTGCCAGTGAAGCCGTAAAAAGTGGATTTTAATACCACACAATAGCGAGTCATTCATTAAGTTGGTGGGGATAATAATTCAATTCATGAGCGCCATAATCCAAGATAACGCGATCGTTCATTATGAAGTTTTAGGTCATGGAAAACCTGTGATCTTTTTGCACAGCTGGATAGGATCTTGGCGATATTGGATTCCGAGCATGCAATTTGCATCAACCCGTTTTCGAGCATACGCAATCGATTTTTGGGGGTATGGGGCAACTAAAAAGATCTCTTCCCGGTATTCACTCGAACAACAAGTCTCTCTTCTCAATAGTTTCGTTCAACAAATGGGAGTAGGCAATTTTACTCTGGTTGGGCATGGATTAGGAGGAATTATTGCTATTTACTATGCTGCTGATCACCCAAAATTAGTCGAGAGGTTGATGGTCGTCAGTTTTCCAATGGGAACCCAGAGCACCAATCCCCGACTGCAAACGCTCTCTCCAGAGGATTCAGCTGATTGGCTGTTAGGCGGAAATCAACCATACACTGAATCTCGAGAGGATGCAAAAAAAACTGATCCTCAAGCCATTATCACCGCATTAAATCAATATAATGAGGTGAATTGGCGCCAATTAATTAACCGTGTACCTGTTTCCACAATCTGGATCCACGGCGAGCATGATCAAGCCACAAGCAAACCTACAAGTGAGCAATTAAATAATTTACCTGAACTAGCTCAATATCTCAAATTCAGCGATTCAGGGCATTACCCTATGCTCGATGAACCGAGTAAGTTCAACCGATTGCTGACTGACTTTATTGGACTAACTCCTGGGGAAGATCCCCGCCAGATAGAAATCAAACCAATATGGAAAAGGCGGGTGCGGTAATATTTTCTGGTAATATTTTCTTGACATCCAGATCGAGCCAGCTTATACTCTAATTAAATAGACACATTGCTTGGGGAGTCTGGGGATACCAGACTGAGAGGAGAGCGATAAGCTCTCGACCCACGAACCTGATCCGGGTAATACCGGCGGAGGGAATGCAGACACATAGCAGATCACAACCCTCCTCCCACCCGAAGGAGGGCTTTCTTTTGCGAGCAGTTATTTTTGCCAACGGCAACATCAAAAAATCTTCCATCCCTCTTTCAAGTTTGCGAGAAGATGATCTTCTAATTGCAGCAGATGGTGGAGCCCAGCATTTACAGGAGCTGGGTCTCAGACCAGCGACCGTAATTGGGGACATGGATTCCATATCCTCAACATTACTCAATGACCTGAAAACTCAGGGTACTCAAATGATCGTATACCCTAGGGATAAAGATCAAACCGACTTAGAACTGGCACTTACCTTTGCTGTCCAAAGTGGAGTCCAGGAAGTTCTCTTCTTTGGGGTTCTAGGAGGGAGATTGGATCAAAGCTTGGCAAACTTGATGCTACTGACCAGAGATGATTGGAAGAACTTGTCCCTTGTAATTTCAAATGCTCCGGATATTGCATACGTGATGCGGGACCACGGCATAATCTCACTGCAAGGAAATCCCGGAGACATCGTTTCGCTGATCCCACTTTCTGCAGTAGTGACAGAAGTTTCCACCCAAGGATTACGCTGGCCGCTCAAGAATTCAGAATTATCTCTCGGAAACACAATCAGCGTTTCGAACGAAATGTTAGAAAAATCAGCCAGGATTGAGATTGGGATTGGGAAATTGCTACTAGTGCACAGGGATATCCTGGCAGCGGAAATAGAGGAGTAAGACCATGCGAGATTTCTTGATCAACCCAAAATTAATATTTCTTGTTGTGATACTTTTAATCTCAGCTTGTGGGACTCCCACAAGCCTAGAAAAAATTGAGGACCGAACACTGACTGTTATGACACACGACTCATTCTCAATCTCTGAGGAAGTATTGAAT
>DAOVCZ010000223.1 GCA_030669775.1 Chloroflexota bacterium
TGTGCAGCTCGTCGGCGCTTTAGGTGCACAAAATAGTGTATATGATGGACCTGGACTAGTCCAACGCCTGGCACAAATAATGGGCTGTGAGGGGTATTTCATAAATGCACCCTTCCTCGTCGAAGATCCAGACATTGCTCAAGCTTTACTCAATAACCAAAACGTCGCCGAAGCTATATCTTTGGCTCAAAACTGTGATGTTGTTGTGGTTGGTGTTGGCAGCACTGAACCAAATAATTCAAGCTTTTACCAGGCTGGATATGTACCCTTGGAAGAACTCAACCAATTGCGATCGTACGGAATGGTAGGCGATGTCTGTGGGCGACATTTCACTCTGGATGGTGAAGCACCGGATTTGGAGTTTCATGATCGCATTGTGACGATTAGTGTCGAGGATTTGAGAAATGTCCCTATCCGCCTGGCAATTGCTGGTGGAATTGGGAAGGTCGAGGCGATTCTTGGTGCACTGCGCGCTGGATATATAAACGGTCTGGTTACCGATGATGAGGTTGCCAAACATCTGCTTGAGTTGGTATGAATTGATTGTTTGTATTTAATTAGAGGTAAAACAATTATCAAGGAATTGAATTATGAAAACTGTTGAAAAATTACAAAAGACATCCAATGAAGACTTTAAGTCCAGGATGGAAGAGTTGGATTTGGTTGACGAACAGCTGGTTGAAATGTTTGCTACCATGAGCAAAATTCGCCACTTTGAGCGCATGGCAGACCGCCTGTATGCGGCTGGAAAAGTCCATGGTACTATGCATCTCTCCGCCGGGCAGGAAGCGGTAGCTGTAGGTCTGGGGGCGACGCTTAAATCTGATGATTACTTCTTAAACCATCACCGAGGGCATGGTCACTTCATTGCAAAAAATGCAGACATTAACCGGATGATGGCGGAGTTTATGGGGAAAGATACAGGTTATTGCAGAGGACGTGGGGGTTCAATGCATATAGCGGACATCGAAGCCAATAATTTGGGTGCCAACGGTATCGTAGGTGGTGGTCTTTCATTAGCTGTTGGTGTTGGACTTGCCCTTCAAATGCAGCGCATGAAGCAGATCGTGGTGGTTGTCTTTGGAGATGGGGCTGTAAATGAAGGTATATTCCACGAGTCGATGAACATGGCCGCACTATGGAACCTGCCGATATTGTTTGTCTGTGAGAACAACCAGTACAGTATGTCGATGCATGTTGAACGTGCGACTGCCAAACTGCCCATTGCTCAGCGTGCAGAAGGATACGGGATGAAATGGCATTATATCGATGGTAACGATTTGCTTCTGGTTTACGAAACGATGAGACAAGCTGTGAATGATGTCCGCAGTGGGAATGGTCCAGTCTTTGTGGAAACTGAAACCTACCGTTATTTTGGCCACTCAAAGAGTGACAGGAATCTCTATCGTACGAAAGAAGAGATCGATAATTGGCGTAGGTTAGATCCTATCACTCGAGTTCGCAAGGCGATTGTGGATGCTGGGATAATAACAGAAGAACGGGCTGAAGAAATTGACCAGGAAGCTCTGATAGCGATTGAGGCTGCTGTTGAATTTGCTGAAAACTCTCCTGAGCCGGATGTGAATACTGTTGAGGAGTTTGTATATGCCTGAGATTACTTACGCAGAAGCTATTCGATCGGCAATGTCAGAAGAAATGCGGCGCGATGAGCGAGTATTCCTCTTTGGCGAGGACATTGGTCGTTACGGTGGCGCATTTGGGGTTAGTTTTGGAATGCTGGATGAATTCGGACCAGAACGAATCAAAGAGACCCCTCTCTCAGAAGCCGCGATCGTAGGGGCGGCTGCCGGTGCAGCAATGGTTGGTATGCGCCCTATCGCTGAGATCATGTTCATGGATTTTATCCTGCTAGCGATGGAGCAATTGGTAAACCAGGCTGCGAAGGTGCGTTTTATGTTCGGCGGAAAGGCATCTGTTCCCATGGTGATTCGCATGCCTGCTGGTTCTGGTACGGGAGCTGCCGCTCAGCATTCCCAATCCCTAGAAAGCCTGCTGATCCATATCCCAGGGATAAAAGTTGTCAATCCCAGCACACCTTATGATGCGAAGGGACTGCTTTTGAGCTCCATTCGCGATCCAAATCCAGTATGCTTCATTGAACACAAGCTTCTTTATAAAACTAAGGGCGAGGTTCCAGATGAGGAGTACATAATCCCGCTCGGCGTGGCTGATGTTAAACGCGAGGGCGGCGATATCACTGTGGTTGCAAATAACATTATGGTCTCCCGGACGTTGAAGGTTGCTGAGAAACTTGGAGTGGAAGGGATTGAGGTGGAAGTTATTGATCCTCGCACTCTGCTCCCTCTGGATGTTGATACGATTGTCAAATCAGTGCGTAAAACCGGTCGTCTGTTGGTTATCCATGAGGCGTGCAAAACGGGAGGTTGGGCGGGAGAGGTAATCGCCTCGATCGCCAGTAGTCCAGCCTTCGATTATTTGGATGCCCCGATGAGACGCTTGGCGGGCAAAGATATACCCATTCCTTATAATCGGAATCTTGAATGGGCTGCTATTCCCCAAGAGGATGACATCGAGGCGGAAATCCGGGCCATTATTAGTACAAAGTATTAATTAGATTAGGAGGCGTGATAGATGCCAACGCCATTCATAATGCCGAAATTCGACATGGATCAAGAAAATGCCACGATTGTCGAATGGCTCAAGAACGAAGGTGATCATGTTGAACTCGATGAATCTGTGCTCACTGTCGAAACCGACAAAGTTGCTATCGAAGTTCCCAGCCCGGCATCAGGGAGATTAGCGAAGATCAGCTTTGGTCCGGGAGCTGTGGTCCCAGTGACGACGGTCATTGCATATATTTTGGGTAAAGGTGAAACTAGTGATGACCTTCCAGAAGATGCAGCTTCGCCAGAAGGAGCATCTGTTACGGAACCAGCTGCAGTTGACCGATTGGAAGATGTGATTGAAGCACCTGCAACGGAAATTCCAGCGAGAGAACCGGTATCCGCAACCCCTTTAGCAGCCCGCATGGCTCAATCATTAGGAGTTGACTTGGCAGATGTTCCTTCAGCAAAAGACCGTGTGGCTAAGGCAGATATCGAGTCTTATATCCAGAGTAAAGAATCAAGCGATGGCAGGGTTGCAATACCCGCCACCCCTGCCGCCCGCCGGTTGGCTAAAGAGCTGGGAGTTGATATAGCTATCGTTCCAGGAAGTGGCCCTGATGGTCGCGTACAGGCGGATGATGTCAAAGCGTTCAAGGCGATTGCCGTGAGTGCAGCCCCGCAAGAGATCCAAGACACAGAAATGGTCCCTATGGTCGGCAGTCGCAAGACGATTGCTGAGCGCATGCACTCCAGCTTCCAGGAAGCACCCCACATCGCCTTGACCGTTGAGGTCGATGTGAACCAACTTGAAGCTGTTCGCGGGCGAATGAATGAGATTGCGCTTAGCCAGGGTGAACAAAAGGTATCATTGACGGATCTATTGGTCAGGATCGTTGCCTGGGGTTTATGCAGTAATCCTTTTATAAATTCCACCTTGGATGGAGATACGATCAAATTATTGCCTGAGATTAACGTTGGCGTGGCAACTGCGATCGATGGTGGTCTGATTGTGCCAGTCATCAGAAATGCTGACACAAAGACTGTGAAAAAGATCAACTCCGAACTCAAAGATCTATCCCAGCGTGCCAGGCAGGGCACACTCACTTTGGAAGAGGTCAAAGGAGG
>DAOVCZ010000028.1 GCA_030669775.1 Chloroflexota bacterium
ACCCTCCTATACACCTCTCTACTCGGTGGGATTCTGCTGTTATTTGGCGTTGCAGTTTATCTCATCATCAGTTTCCTGCTGATCGCACAGGTCGATTTAGCTTTACAACAAGCTTTCGAAGAGATTCGCGCTGACACTAACGTTGAATCGGTCGGCAATATGGAAATCCTCTCCCTGCCTTCACTTGACTTGACGGGTAGTGTTTATGCACAGGCTTGGGATCGGGGAGGACATCTGCAATCAAAGAACTACCCTGGGGGATTTATCCGTTCTTTCGACCCACTCGGATTACAGTCATCTGTCCCTGTTTTTCGCAGCATATATATAGAAGATCTCCATTTACGGGTTCTTAGTGTACCTTTGGTGATTGGTAATCGCCCAATTGGCACATTGCAGCTAGCCACTAGCCTGGTGGTTGTAGATAGGACGCTGAACGTGCTCGTAACGGTGTTGGTCATGGGTTCGGTGATCGCCGTGGCAATCGCCGGTGTGGTTGGATGGCTGACCACTCGACGAGCTTTAGCCCCCCTGGAAGCCGTCACCCAAACTGCGCTGCGTATCACCCGGGCAGACGACCTTTCTCGTCGAATTTCCTACCAGGGTTCTCCAGATGATGAAGTAGGTCAATTAATTCACGCATTTAATCAGACCCTCCATCGACTGGAAAATCTGTTCAACACCCAGAGACGCATTTTGGCTGATGTCGGTCATGAATTGCGTACGCCGCTGACGGTGATTAAAGGAAATGTTGATCTTATGCAGCGTATTGGCAGTTTTGATGAAGAGTCTCTAACCAGCATCGAGAACGAAGTCGATCGCGTGACTCGCATGGTTGGGGATCTGCTCTTGCTCGCTCAAGCAGAATCGGGGAAACTCCCCCTCGATATCCATTTAATTGAGTTGGATACCCTGGTACTCGAAGTGCTCAACCAAATGAGTGTCTTGGCCAGGGAGAAATTGACGCTGCGTCTAGGAGAGATCGATCAGGTCCTGGTATGCGGCGATCAGGACCGGATTAAACAAGTTCTGGTGAATTTAGTCGGCAACGCCATTAACTACACACCTAGTGGAGGGGTGGTGACGATTGGACTGGGAAAAGTTGACAATCAATCGAAATTAACCATTCACGATACAGGTCCGGGTATACCCAAGGAGGATCTTCCTCATGTCTTTGAACGCTTCTACCGGGGAGAAAAGTCGCGCACCCGCTCCCGGGATGGTAAAGGCTTCGGATTAGGATTATCGATCGCGTATTGGATTGTTCGCAACCATGGAGGAAGCATAGAAGTCGAAACAACGGAGGGCAAGGGTACCACCTTCTGTGTTTGGCTGCCTTTGGCAGGGGACGATTGCCAGGCGAATTAAACACTTACCGTAAATTGCGTAGACAAAAAACCCCAGTTCAGACGATAAACTGGGGGTTTTTCAAATCTGCCACACCATAACCAATCGACCAAATGTGCTCACCTTCGAGGGGGAATTCGCTAGCGGGAGCTGCTGCCTTTACTCCTGCCAGAGGCGCTCATCGAAAGCGGGTGGTAAGTTGGCTCGGGGCGGGAGTAAGACTGTTCGGGCTGAGGCGTCGGCTTATACGCAGAGCGCGTCGCAGGTTTCCTGGCTTGAACTGGAGCCCCATTGGTGCGTTTGGGTTGTGATCTCGAAGAGAGATTGTTGTTCCTGTATTGCGAAGCCTGGCTGAATAAGCGATCTCCAGCAACAGAAAATGTTCCGATGATCAACACCCGGATCAGCCAAACCAGGATGGCAACGAATAAAGGTACTACTTTCAAGAGTGTCTCCCGGTCAACTACCGCATTGCCGAGGCTTTCATGGTTGAGAAGGGCTATTGATACTCCCCACCAAGTCAGCATGGCATTCATCGTGGCTGCCAGTAGCCAGGCACCAAATAGATACCAAACCTCGTTAGGTTCGTTTGCGCCTTCCTCGGGAGTAAATAGCCGCGCAATCCCAGCAAAATCGATCCCGCAAAAGGCAAGTGCCAGGATCGTCGCCCAGCTGATACCAGCAAAATCTAGATCGCCAAGCAAATCTGACAGAGCAAATTCAGTAGTGCTGTAATTAAACAATTCGAAGGCAAGCAGGGCGGAGATTATGATCAAGCCGAAGGCCAGTCCACGCCGGAAGCTAAAACGACTAATGGCTGTATTAAATTTCTGGTTGCGAGCGATAGATAAGTTCATTTTTTACCTCCTCAAATCACTTCGCTAAGGTTAGCTGATTTGATGAAAATCTGGGTTGAATATCATTTACTAGCCATTTATGTGAGTGATGCTTGATCATTTGGCTTAGTTGCTATATACTATAGAACAAATGTTCTGTTTTGTCAAGAGGTAATCCCCGTACGTTTAGATATTGACATAATAGAACATTTGTGCTATTTTAAACCTCAACACTTGTTTTGTCAATCAAATTTTTTGCCTATTTCTAGGAGCAGCTGATGTGCAGTGTCAGGCAATACCTAATTCCAGGGGCAATTTTGGGAAGCCTCATCGTGGCTTCGTTCGGATATTCAGTCATGGCACGCGCAGCTATTAATCCTGCTGATTCCGTCAGTGAGGAATTACCAAACTCCAACCAGGAAGTATCCTATCAGAATGAAATTAACCAGGAAAATGTTCAAGGAGAGGGCAGCGGCGATCAAGCCAAATGCAAAGTCAGTAAAAGTTTTCCGCAAGATGTGCGTCAATGGTGTACCCAAATCATGCGCCATTCTGCCAAGAATAATCTGGATCCCAATCTTATCGCTGCCTTGATCTGGCAGGAAAGCGGCGGAAACCCAACCGCCTACTCTAAGAGTGGCGCGGTGGGATTAATGCAAGTCATGCCGCGTGATGGTATCGCGGCTTCATTTCAATGTATTAATGGTCCCTGTTTTACCAATCGACCAACCATCAGCGAATTGGAGAAACCGAATTTTAATATCAAATATGGAACTGGGATGCTGACCGGGTTGCTTCACAAATATGGAGATATGCGAGAGGCATTAAAATATTACGGACCGATGAACGTCGGCTATTATTACGCCGATAAGGTTCTCAGCATCTTCCAGGCGAACAGCGGATAAAATCACTTGCCGGAAATCAAATGAAAATGCAGCTGTGGAAAATCCTGGTACTCTCCCCCATTGACGATCAATCGATAACCTCTTTCCTCTAGATTTAAATCTTCGATCAGCTCACGTACAGTCACAAACAAATCCCGCAAGAATTCACCCTCCCCAGGATCGAATTGGGATAAATTGCGAATAGCCTTTTTTGGAACCAACAAAATATGGATCGGATAATCCGGTTGGGGATGATAGAAGCAGAACAGGGAGTCAGTTTCGCTGATTTTTCTCATTGGCAGGAAATCACCCATATGTGACAATCCCCAAATAAACATTGCCCTGAAGGGGCGCAAATACGCAAGGTAGCGAAAGGTCTTAAACACGTACCGACTAACACCATTCTTCCGCATAGATCTCTCGCAAGCAACAATAGTTGTAAAAGAATTTCATATCTGCGTTAATATTTATTCTCCAAGTTACGCTTGAGTGCTTCCTTCAACAACCAAATCTTCTGCCTGATGGAAGATCATAAACGAGCGAAAGTCCTGAAATACCGAAGCTAGCTCAGGCCTTAAATCTTGATGTTCTGGTTCTGTCAGCTGCTGGGCATAAAGTGCCATTGCCCTGGCGGTTGGAAGGTCGTAGACCGGTTCACAGATCCTCATCAAAAATCAAACAATTCCTACTACTGGCTCCCCAATATATTCTGCAAAGGACTATCGTAAAACACAACGCTGTGATCGACCAGACGCCCAGCGCGGTAAATAAATTTTCCCGAGAAGAATCCTGGCTGCTCTAACCATGGTAGAAAAATCAAATCCCCAGCCCACAGGTCAAGGTTTATCAATTGCTCGTCATTAATCCATTTTAAAACCCCCTCGCTTGATTCGATCAATTGACCCGTAAATTCATGGGCAACAAAAACAAACGCATACCAATCTTCATCGTTGGCAAACTTCGGAAAAGTGAGCAATCCCTTTAAAAGCGGGTCCACGATGGTCAAGCCCGATTCTTCACGCACTTCACGAATGACACACTCCTCGGGAGTTTCCCCTGGATTAAACTTGCCACCCAGACCATTCCATTTCCCCTGGTGCATATCGTTTTCTTTCTTTATGCGATGGATCATCAGGGTCTTTCCATCCACCTTGAGGTAACACAAAGTTGCCAGTTTCATCGCTCGTGCTCCCTGCTAAAATCAAAGGACAAATTTTTTTCTCGGAATGGTGGGAATAAGAATTCCAAACCGCGCCACAGGTCATTCCGCCAGGAGCTATAGTTATGCCCTCCCGGGTATTCCCGGTATTGGACCTGGTATCCTCGTTCTACCAGCAGGTCGTACATACCTTGGTTTACAGACAAGAAACAATCATATATACCCACGTCCATCCAAATCTTAATCGCTCGCTTGGGGAGGTAGCGAACCAGATCCTTGACAACAAAGTCGCGTTCTTCAAAGCCGAAACCTGCGGACTGACTCAACACCCGTCCGAAAATTTGGGGTTGACGCAGCCCTGTGTAAAGAGCCATTAAGCCAGCCAATGAAGCGCCCATGATCCCATAAGCACCCGGCTCACCTGCCAGATCAACCAGGTTGAGCTCTCGTTTTGCCAGCGGCAGTACGCGCTCGAGGAGAAAGCCGATCGTCGCTTCGCTGCAGAGATACTCAACTCCCCGCACTTTTCCGCCATGCGCAACCATCGCTAAGGCAACCGGTTGGATGCGGTTCTGGGCAATCAGGTTATCCAAGATTTGAGTTAATTTCCCTCTACGAAGATAATCATTCCCATCCAGGACGATGACAAGTGGGCAAGGTGGGCTTGTTGGGGGATGATACAGGTACACCCTCCGCTGCTTACCCGCAGCTAACTCGCCTGTGTTGACCAAATGACGTGATATCTCCCCCTTCGGAATCCCTTTGGCGCGGCGCGTTAATGGATTTGGTGAGGCATCTGGCATATGAAAGAAATGATTTACATCGCCCAACCCATTTGGAACGGAACGCGGATTATACGGGTCAGAGAACCGTTTATTACTCTGCAAATCAATAAAAGCATATTCGATGTAGGCATTCTTGGGTAAGTCAACTTCATACGTCCAGGTCTTCTTCCCCACACGGGTGAGCTGGATTGGATCGTTCTCCCAATCAGTAAAGTCGGCGATCAAAACAGGAGCCCGCTCACCTTCCCAGACAAAAGTGACCGTCTGATGATCAATTATTGGTGTTCCTGAGGCGCGAGCCAGTTTAAGCAATTTACTCATAATGTATTTACTAGCCAGGAAATGCAAACCTAAATCATAAATAGCCCATTCGAAGTACTTGCGTCCAGAGCGAAGAAATTCATGCTTAAGTCCAAGGGTTCTCCATGGTCCGGATCAGGATCGGGGTGCCGATCTTGATGTTCGCCCGGCGAGTCAACAACCACAAGACTAACTCGGCGATATCCTCAGGGTACAGGCATTTGCTGTGATCCAAGCCTGATGAATTTTGAGTCATCTCTGTGATCACCATCCCTGGGCAAATTGTATCTACCCGCACACCATATTCTTGATTCTCGCGCTGGATAAACTCGCCCAAAGCGTTCAAAGCATGTTTTGAAACCCCATAGGCGCCATTTCCCTGGAAATATTCCAAGCCTGATTCCGAGCTGATGTTGATGATATGCCCCTGGCTACGGGCGCGCATCAGTGGTAAAACCGCCCGGGAAGTTAAGAACGGTCCCCGTAAGTTGACCGCCATAACCTGGTCCCAGGTCTGGATGTCATGCTTGTGGATATGACCTCCGCCAACGATGCCAGCGTTATTAACCAAAATATCAATCTGCCCGAAGGTGTCTTGCGCAGTATTGACCAAGCGATCAACATCACTTGCCTCCGAAACATCCCCCTCAACCACCAAGCCTTCGCCACCCTGGGCATTGATTTTTTCCAGCGCCTCGTCTAGAGGTGCTTTTCGTCTTCCACACAACACGACCCTGCAGCCCTCTTCGGACAGCATTAAGGCTGCCCCCCGCCCGATGCCGGTGCCACCCCCTGTGATGATCGCCACCTTGCCAGACAATTCTTCCATAACGCACCTCAGTTTGTCAGGTTTAAACCCGCTAAAGCTGCCACATCCCGTACCTCTGGTAGCAATCTTTGCCAGTTCAATGGTTCAAGGGAGGTGACCAACAATTCACCATTTGAAAGCACCGCCAGCAGATGATCACCAACCTGGTAGAAGCGCTCTACCATATGGTTACGCCAGGGCAGATCAAGCCCGCGAGTTACTTCACTCCAGGTATACCCCCCATCCCTGGTCTCCTCAATTTGCCCGTTACGATCGACCCAGTCCGCTGCTCCAAGAAGCATATGCTCAGGATCAACCGGGTTCCACCATACCGCTCTGCAGTAACAATCCGGGTAGCGATTATCCCAGGTTGCACCGCCATCCTTAGAGAGGAAAAAACCGCCGCCAGTTGTCGCCGCTATCAAATTCGCAGAACTTGGATGTATAGTTGTCGAGTGTACATCAGGGTGAATATTCTTTTCAGGGGATTGGTTTTTCCGGTTCAATGACCATGTTTCCCCGTAATCCTTGGAGACCAAAATCCCACCAACCTCAACAGCCGCGAAGCCATCCGTACCGCAAAAAGCGAAGTCGCGCACACAACCGGCTTCTGGTGAGTACAGCAGGTACCACCCCTGCTGATCCTTCATCTCAGCCACCTCGGGGCGAGCCCGCCAGGAAAGCCCTCCATCCCGAGAGAGGAAAATCCCCGCTGGTTCGCTTCCAGCAAATACCCGTTGAGGATTATCAGGGTGAGCCGCTAACCAACGAATATGGCGAATCGATAAACCGCTGTTGACCGCCTGCCAGGATTCGCCCCTATCACGTGAGCGGAGGATGCCATCTTTCGTACCGGCTAAGATTTTGTCCCCCTGGACGATGACGCTGGTCACGAACGATCCCGGTAAATCGCGCCGGGTTACCCTCCAGCCAACTGCTTCACGTCCGCATATTGCAATTCCATGTGAAGTAGCCAAGAGGAGTATCTCGCGATTATCCATTTAGAATCCCAATTCCTCTAAGATTTCTGCTTCTCCCCGTTTACCACCAGCCGTACCTAATAACTCCTCCCAAAACTTCTGATCGTAGCGACGCGAGGAAACCGGCAGCGGCATCGGTACTCCCCAACCCAGGAGCAGCACTTCTTCCTTGGGCTGCAGCCGAGCCAGCATTCCGCGCAGCGCTTCCCGACCAGCCAAACCCGAGAGCACCGCCCGGATATCATCATCATCGCCCAGCCATCCTGAGATACGGGTGCCCAGCTGCGACATGACCTCATCGTAGATTTGCGACGGGCGCTGGTCGACGATCAACAGGGTTACGTAATATTTACGCATCTCCCGTGCAATGGTGCTGAAAGTGGTCTGGGCTGCCATCTCCCGATTGAGCAGCTTGTGAGCCTCCTCCAAGACGATCACCAGTGGACGCGGTTCACGTTCACCCTTTGTGCGGTACTCATTGGTGCGCTTTTCCCATGCCTGGCGGATGCGCCGGGTGAGCAGGTTGCTGACCAGTAAATAATCCAGGTCCGATTCTTGTTTACCGAAGGATAAAACAATATGCTGTCCTGCTTCCAATGCTTTGATGATCTCGCCAATTGAATCCGCGGCTGGTTTTTCAACCACATAAGGTAAATTGAAAACCCGGCGCAGTTTATTATGTAATCCTTCAGCAGCTAAAACATTTACCCCCATGGAATTTGCCCAATCTGCCACGCTGTCAGGTGCTGGCGCTTTTTTCCCATCCTCTGTCATGATGGTCTCGCCGACTTTCATTTGACGAAATTTATTAAACCAATTCTCACGACCAAAGTCGGTAATTAAACCATCTAATGTTGTCGGTGTTGTTTCCTTCAAGTCCAGTTCCCGAGTAAGCAGCTCGATATCCACAGGTTGGATGTCCTGCATGGCGATCTCGAGGTTGAAATCCGGTGCCTGGCCGCGGATTTGAGCCCCTTGCCCCAGTCCCACTACCCGCAGCCGGCTGGGGAACTTGGATTTCAATCCGATCACCCGCTCACCCGTATCTGAGTCAGTATCGTCAAAGCCGTATTCATTGTGCATGTCAAATACCAGCACCGAGGAGCGGTTGTAATGGATCATCCCTGCCAGCACCAGGCGGGTCAAAAACGATTTTCCAGAACCTGTAGCGCCAAATACACCAGATGAGCGCTGAACAAATTTATCTAAATTCAGACAAACCGGATGAGCCTGTTCACGAGTGTAGCCAATCACAAAATTACCCTCTTTACCAACTTCTCCGAATATCTCGGCAATATCCCCTGGGTTCGCCATGCGCACGCTGGCATGGTGAGGTGGGATGGTCTTGACAGGCAGAGGGCGAGGTTGAGGGCGGGTACCAGCAACGATTTCAGCCTGCCAGGTTTGATATTCCTGGCTGCTTAATTCGGGTCCGCGCTCAAACATCAATGCCGGTAAAACCTCTAAATTCGTGTATAAGGTCTGTCCATGCAGCAGGTTGGCCAGCTCAGCGGGCAGGCGCGCCTCGCTCTGTTCATCGGCAAATCGGGGATCGGTGGCTCCCAGGCGCAAGTCCGTCACCAGACCGTAGAACAGCCATTCGCCGCTCTCGATCACCGCAAAGGCGCCTTCCTGGACTTGATTCGATGGCACCGTGAGACGTACGCTCAGGTTTTCCTTTAGACCACCCCCGACAACATAACCAATGTATTCTGTCATCATCTCACCCCATTCCAGGCTTCGGGTACTGCATCAGCGAGCGTGCTGATCACGCTCATCAGGGTCGCGTAATCATCCCGCAGCAGAACAATTAACTCTTGCGTGGCCTCCAGCGCCCATTTTTCATTACCTGCCTTTACCTGCACATCCTGAACCTGGTTCAAGTGCGCCGCCAGCAGATCGCCAACCGGCAGATCGTTTGCGCGCAAGATGTGGCGGAAATACCCGAAGCGTCCTGCGGAGGTAAAGTTGCGCAGCTCTTCATCATCACACAAATAGATCGCATCCAGGCTGAGCGCGGGTCTGGGCGGCAGCAAATGGAATACCTGCCCATCTTGCTGGTAGCCTACCGCCAGAACACTCATCTCGATGGGCACATTGCGATTTACACGGTTATCAGCGATCACGGCTTCATCGATCCCTTCCGCTGTCACTAGCTGGCGCACCAATCCATCATCATCGATATGGATGTCATATAACAGGCCATATATCTGGTAGCCAGCCTCTAATGGTACCCGCACTAATGCACCAAAAGACGGGGCATCGATTTGGGATACCCGGCAGCCAACCACAAAACCGGTTGTCCCAGCCCGCAGGGTGCGGCCAATTTCAATTGTTGTCATCTTTCATACCTCGCTCTACCAGCAGCTTGCTTGGCAGATTGTTTTGAAGAACGCTCACCGACCGTCAACCCTCGTTCGCGCAATTCCTGGGCGATCATCAGAGCTACTTGCTCCTTCTCCTGCAATTTGACCACAGCTGTTTCGTGGGCACGATGCAGCAGGTATGGGTAAGGGCGCACCCCCATCACGCGGCACTGGTCGATCAGCGCGGCATGCAAGACATCCAGGCTTTCTGGATTTTCTGCGACCCAGGCTGGTATTTCGACGCGCGCCAGGTAAGGGCGTCCAGGCTGACCAACGTTGAGATAGAAGAAGTGCAGCGCCAACGGACCCTTATAGCTTTTCGCCGATTGTGACTGCAAAGCGAACACTGGCGAACGTTCCCCCGATTCTAAGATATCTCGGTACAAAGCAATGTCTGTCACCCCGCGCAAGGGATGCAGATTCTTTATTTCCAGCAGCTCCGTCTGTGGAGTCATTGCCACCTCAAGGGTGCGTACAACCAGGTTGGCGCTGGGTTTATCGACGTAGCCCGCAGTGATCACGCTCAGGTCATGAAGCTGGGTCAGCGCTTCCAAGTAATGTTTAAGGCTTTCCTGGAAATCGGCTCGTTCCGCGCTGTCGCCACTTTTTCCACCCCATAACTCCATCGGACCATCGGTGAAGGTCACCACCGGAGGTGGGGCTTCCTCAGCCAGTTTCGCCAGCATCGTGCGCTCATTCAGATCGCGCATCAGGGCCAACCTGGCATCGGTGATCGTTCCAGTGGTTGAATAAAGCTGCTCGTCATAAAGTAATTGACTGGTAATGGTAGTTTCCGGTGGCTCGGAAGAACCCCTGCGTAGCTGAATCGCGCCAACATTGATCACCGCGAAGTTGACCTCTGCATGGCGATCGGGAGTAATTTGTGAACCATCCGCGGCCAGCACAGTCATCTCATCTGGAATCACAGGCAGGGGGAAAGAGGCATTCAAAGGTTCAATGACCGGCAACGCACAGCGCAAAGAAGGATCATGATTACGCACCACAATATCTACCTTCTGACGCAGACCAGCCACATTTTGAGCGTTATTCGCCAAGAGTTCAAGTGCCTGGGCGTGTTTATCCTGCAGCTGCTGTGCGCGGCCGATGGCGTTCTCCCCCAGCTGCTTGACCTGCTCACGAATCGATTGAAAATCCAGACTCATAATGGATTCAGCAAACCCCTTTTCTTCTCTCAGGAAATGAAGTTATACCAGAACAATTGTTTGAATAATTGTAAAGCCTCAGGTCATTGAACGCAAGGGAAACCGCTCATTGTCCCCATTTTCCCAGACCCGAAGGGTTTTAATGTGTGCTCTTGTGCATGTAGAAATACTGAATAACCCAGATGGTTATAATCAATGCCAAGAGGAAATCCTTCGGGTCTTCTCAAGATAATTTTTTCATCTCTGTGCTCAGGCAGTCATCTTGAATCATAATTCTTTTCGATCCAGTAGAACAAAAAGATTTAAGGATTTGATAAAGAAAATATTGAGGAGAATCTATAAAGATAGACTCGTATCTCTGGCAGGATAGGGTAAAATGGGTAGATTACCAGTAAAAGATGAGCGCAATCACGAGACCTTTAAACCCAAATCCCAGCCAGTTACGCCCTTTTGATGTGCGCAAGGATTTAAACGCGGTCGCAGATTTGGTAGAGACCTGCTTTGCAGATACACTTGACGAGGATGGGCGTCGCTATGTGGACCAGATGCATGCTGCAGCGCGCAATCCTGGCTACTTGCGATGGGCCATGTCGGTCGCCGAAAACGTCCCTATGCCATTTAGCGGCTATGTATGGGAAGAGAATGGTCATCTGGCGGGAAATCTCAACCTGATCCCCTACAAGTACCAAGGTAAGCGCTGCTATTTGATCGCCAATGTAGCGGTCGATCCGGCTTACCGGCGAAAGGGTATCGCCCGTTCTTTAACCAACAGCGCTATTGAACATGCTCGCAAGCAGGGCATCGATGAGATTTGGCTGCATGTCCGGAGTGAGAATGAGGCTGCGATGATTCTGTACCAATCCCTCGGATTCGTCGAGCGCGCCCGACGTACAACCTGGGAGATCAAACCCAGATCCCAAAACCGCAAAGTCTCACAGACCAATATTGAGACAACGGATATTGGTATTACCCGGCCTCAATCGCGCTATTGGGATCAATATCGCCAATGGCTGCGAGATTTATATCCACCTGAATTGACCTGGCACCAACCATTTCATCTAACAGCCCTGCGACCCGGTTTTTTGGGTAGCGTTTATCGGTTCTTCACTGGTAGCCACGTCAGACAGTGGGCAGCTCAGCGAGGACAGCGCCATATTGGCATCCTGTCCTGGCAGCCGCACACCAATCACGCCGATCATTTATGGCTTGCCTCCTCCGCAGATGATGAGGGGCACGTAATTGCTGCATTATTGCCTGTCGCCCGTCGTCAGCTCGCCAAGCGGCGTCGCATTCTCCTGGATTATCCCGCCGGGCGTGCGATCTTGGCTCTCCATGATGAGGGATTTCGCATCCAGCAAACCCTGATTTGGATGCGTTTAGAATGAATCATAACCAGGGAAGGCAATTATCCCTACAGTAAATAGATCTTCCTCCCCAGCATCCAACCCTGCCCAAAAATTTCATCACGAACACAAATGGCACCTGACGCCCGAAGAGGCCAGGCAAGTCCAAGACAGATATAAAGACTACGTCCGAGTAGAGCCACTTTCATTAAAGAAAATACACCGAGTGGCTGGTGTGGATGCCAGCTACTATCAGGGAAAAGTTTGCGCAGCAGTAGTTGTGCTGGATTTTCCTCACCTGAAACCCATCGAACAGGCTGTTGTTGAATTTCCCCTTTCGTTCCCCTATATACCAGGTCTGCTGTCGTTTCGCGAAGCCCCAGGCATCCTGGCTGCACTGAAGCAGCTTTCCCAATTGCCCGATGTGCTGATCGTTGACGGGCATGGCCAGGCCCACCCACGCCGTTTTGGCCTTGCCTGCCACCTGGGTGTCTGGCTGGATTTACCGACCATTGGATGCGCAAAATCCATCCTGATCGGAGAATTGGCTCCGCTGGGAGCAAAGGTCGGCAGCACCGCCAAACTGACATTGGGCACTGAAGTGCTGGGAATCGCCCTGAGAACTCGAACCAATGTGAAGCCAGTTTACCTCTCCATAGGACATCGCATGGATCTAATATCTGCCGCCAAAATCATCTTGGCCTGCAATAAAGGCTACCGGCTCCCAGAACCACCACGCCAAGCCCATTTCCTGGCGAAATCAGCTTGCAATCGCTTGAAAGATAAATGAATTTGCAGGAATCTGTGTCAGGAATCAGTGTGTCAGGAATCTGTGTCAGGAATCTGTTGACGAATCATCCAAGTCGGCTTATACTGGGAGCACTGGAGAGATACTGCTATGCGAGTACTCGTTACAGGGAAGGATTTCACAGGCACGCGTTCTTGACGCGTGCCTGTTTGTTATTAATCTCACCGTGGAAGGAGGTAATAAACGATGGATTATGGGATGATCGGCAAGCTTGAAAAAGCAAAGCGCTATGCCAATCAGCGCCATCGAATTCATTTCGAGGCGTTCAAGGTGACTTTTGAGGGAGAAAACAACCCTCATACGGTAAATTATAATGTTGGTGAATGGCAATGTGATTGTGATTTCTTCCAAACACGCGGGCGCTGCAGCCACACGATAGCTCTTG
>DAOVCZ010000262.1 GCA_030669775.1 Chloroflexota bacterium
TCCATTCACCACCGCACCGACAATTGGAGGAGAGATTGGAGAACCATATAGATTTGCATCCTCTGAAGGTGGACCGCCATTGAGGGTCGCCAGGAATTCACCAACCATCGCACCGCGAGGTCCACGCAGTACTTCGCCGTCCGGCAGGTGTATCTCGACAGTGGGGCGGGGTTTTACCTTTTCGAATTTTCCAGGTTCAGGCATCTTGAGGTCTCCAACCGCAAGGTATGTATTGGATTTCCCGTTTGAGTAAATACAAGCTGATCAAATGGAGAAGAGGGTCAGGTTGTTCAACTGTCCCCTGTCTCCCTTGATTGCGGGTACTAATTTTATCACTAACCCTGATGGTAGGGCTTTACAGAGGTGATAGTGAAAATATGTTGCTGGATGATTTGCAAGCGATATATCGGGTCAGATACGGAAATAAAAAGGAGCGCTTGGCGTGTTATCCCGCAAGCGCTCCCTTGAATTCGCAAGAACGAGTTTAGTGAATTTTAGATATCAGGATGTGATCATCTCTCCTGGTTGGGCTGCCAAACCTCCCATACTCGACCCACCAATCCTGGACCAGGCGTTAGGGTTAGCTGTCCTGGCTCCCATCCAGCAGGAGTGGCTTCCTTACCCTGGGTGGCGCGCACGTGCTGGAAAGCCTTTATCTGGCGGATCGTCTCTGCCAAGCGACGCCCGACGGGTGGGGTGAGCACTTCCATAGCCTGGATGATGCCATCCGGATCGATGATAAACCGTCCCCGCATTTCAACACCTAAGCTCTCGTTGTAAACACCATAAATTTTGCCTACATTCCCTGCTGCATCAGAAACCATGTGGAAGGGGATCCCGCCATCCACCATCTTGGATAACTCGTGGTCATTCCACATCTTATGCACGAAGACGCTATCCACACTGACGGACAGCACTTCAACTCCTAAATCTTTCAGTTCCTGGTAGTTATCGGCGACCGCCGATACTTCTGTCGCTCAAACGTAGGTAAAATCCCCGGGATAGAAACACAACAGGATCCATTTTCCGAAGTTGTCTGAAAGTTTGACCTCTGTGAATTCCCCTTGGTGATATGAGGGAGCCTGAAAATCAGGTGCTTTATCTCCCACTCGAGCGCTCATAATGACCTCCGTTTCAGGTAGATTAGTCTCTGGATGGGTTGAATCGTTCTGTTGGCTGGCGTCGCCGAGAACCATTCCGGTCGGTTTCGCGCAGCTCGACTCTTTAGACATTTGTCACCTCCATAGATCATCTTCTAACTTGTATATTGCTGAACACAACACAGCACGAGTTCTTTAGCTGCTTTTACTTCATCCAGCCGGCCAAAGGGGGTGGAATGGGGGGCTGATTTAAGTATCTCTGGATTAGTATGAGCCTCTTCAGCGATCTTGATCATCGTCGAGGCAAATGCATCCAGAGTCTCTTTGCTCTCTGTTTCTGTGGGTTCGATCATCAATGCTTCATGGACGATCAGCGGGAAATAGTTGGTCGGTGGATGGAAATTGAAATCCATCAGACGTTTAGAAATGTCCAGGGCATGGATATCTGGGGCATCCGCCCAGCGACCTTCAGCGACGAATTCGTGCATGCAGACACGGTCGTAGGGGATATGGTAGGTATCCCGCAACAGGGATAATAAGTAGTTGGCATTCAGCACTGCGTACTCGGACACTCTACGCAGACCTTCAGCGCCGTGCATGCGGATGTAGGTATAAGTGCGCACAAAAATACCGAAGTGCCCCTGGAAGGCTTTCACCCGTCCGATCGTTTGTGAGGGAGCAACCAAACCGTACAGCGGCGGAACTCCTTCCTCTTCAGCTTCGTCTTCTATAATCCCAACCACTGGATTGGGGAGGAAGTCAACCAATTTCTCAACGACCGAAACTGGACCGGAACCAGGACCACCGCCGCCATGCGGCGTGGAGAAAGTCTTGTGTAGATTGTAGTGCAGGACGTCGATTCCGATGTCTCCGGGACGGATGATGCCCAACAAAGCATTCATATTGGCACCATCGCCATATATCAATCCACCTGCCTCGTGAACCAGCCGATTTACCTGTTCAACGTTTTCATCAAACAACCCCAGGGTATTGGGATTGGTTAACATCAAACCAGCTAACGTATCATCGCAATGTTCTCGTAGAGCTTCGAGATCGACGTTGCCGCGCTCATCTGAGCGCAATTCAACGACCTGTAATCCGCTCATGGCTGAAGAGGCAGGATTGGTACCGTGGGCAGAGTCCGGGATTAAAATCTTGGTGCGTTTTGAATCGCTTCTAGAGCTGTGATAGGCACGGATGATCAGCACGCCGGTCAATTCACCCTGTGCACCAGCTGCGGGCTGTAGGCTGGTGCCAGCGAATCCGCCGATCTCATTCAACCATTCTTGCAAATGGTACATCAGCGCTAATGCACCTTGCGAGGTCTCGATCGGTTGTAGAGGGTGCAGGTTCGCAAAGCCCTGGATGCGCGCAGCATCCTCGTTTACCTTAGGGTTGTACTTCATCGTGCAGGAACCCAATGGGTAGAAGCCGGTATCCACACCGTAATTGAGCTGCGAGAGGCGGGTGAAATAACGCACAACGTCTATTTCTGCCATTTCAGGCAGAGGAAGATCATCTCTAAGTATCCCCTCTGGTAATGGAGCAGCAGGGACATCCAAGTTGGGGAAACGAAAACCAACCCGACCCGGTACGGATAATTCACACATCAAGTGTTCAGCCATTGGATACCTCCTCCAGTCCAGCTACCAGCCAGTCAATATCTTCCCTGTTGTTCATTTCGGTTACCGCGATCAAAAGGTGATTCTCAAGACCAGGGTAATCCTTGCCAACGGGGTAACCGGCGATCAGATTATGCTCGAGCAAATGGTCATAAATCTCCTGGGCAGACCGGGGGCAACGAATAAGAAATTCATTGAAAAAGGTCTGAGCTGACCACAGCTCGTAACCAGAAATGCCTGAGATCTGGTCGGCAGCGTAGTGGGCTTTGTGGTAGCAAAGCTCCGCTACCTGGCGCAACCCATGCTGGCCAAGCAAGCTCAGGTAAACTGTCGCTGCTAGAGCCAGCAATCCCTGGTTGGTACAGATATTTGATGTTGCTCTGTCCCGGCGAATATGCTGTTCCCTTGCAGTCAGAGTGAGCACGTACGCGCGTTGAC
>DAOVCZ010000169.1 GCA_030669775.1 Chloroflexota bacterium
GCATATTTTATGGCCTTTTTCCAATAAGGAATCAGCACATCGTTCCATTGGTAGTCCAGGATGGTGTGCCAGATTTCTGACGGCCATAGGCAGGTCACCCAATTCTGGGATTTGTCTTCTGGCGATCCGCCGGGGCAGCCCGCAAAGGTGATGACGGTATCGACCCCGATCTTTTCTGCTAACTTCACGCCTTTCTCCCATTCCAAATGGAATTTATCGGCGATGTCCTTTTGAGGGTGCACCGGATTTCCCGAGCAGTTGAGCGCACTGATCTTGACTTGATATTTATCCAGCAGCGCCATAAATTCCTTTAGCGCATTGTCATTATTCAGCAGGACATCAGGGTCAGCGTGGGCAGTACCCGAATACCCACCGGCGCCCAATTCCACCGTGTATACGCCCTTGGCGGTCAGATACTTCAATGTGTCTTCAAGGCTCCAATCTGAAAACAATACTGTATATACGCCAAGTCTCATTTTGCACTCCTTTATTAGTTTACTTTTTTTGAGGTTAGGATCTGCTATTGAGAATATCAGTATTTCTGAACAATACTGAATTCATATTTATCCGCCTTGTAATAACTGGTGGAAGCCTCGATAGGCTCATTGTTATCAAGGTATGCAGTCGTATGAACCAACAGCAAGGGGGCAGTCCCAGAAATTTTCAATAAGGATTTGTGCCATTCATCAGCCAGCACGGCACTGACCACGTGGTCAATCCTGGTGATTAACAATCGGTATTTTGTCAGCAGCAAGCTGTACAGTGATTCTTTTTCGAAATCCTCATCACCTAACTCTATACATGCATCGGTGATGATGGTTGTATACTGCACGCCAATGGGGGTATCATCCCCAAAACGGAGGCGGATCAACTCTAAGGAATCGCTCCCCATTTTACGGTGCAGGGAAGATGGAGAAGTTTCATCTATTTGTCCTCTATTAATTCGCAAAACCTCGGAGTGCGGAGTTAACCCCATTTCGATCATCTGTTTGGCAAAGCTGCGATCCAAGAAGAATTTCAAGCGGTTCTGTCCCGCCAAAACGACGGTGCCGCGTCCCTGCGTTCGTTCAAGCAAATTTTCATTCACCAAGGGTGTAATGGCTTCACGTAGAGTTTGGCGACCAACATGATAGGCTTCACTGAGTATTTTTTCAGTGGGGAGCATATCGCCAGGCTGGAGTTTTCCCGATTGCAGCAGATTCAATAGATCCATATGCACCTGTTGATAAAGCGGGATGGGGCTATTTTCATCTACAGGTGTGATGCCGATATCTTCAACGCTTTTTTGTCTGAATTCCAATCCGCTCTCCAAATCCTTCATATAATCTTGAGGTGGAATCACTTAATTAAACATCCGTATCTATATTATAATAATGAGTATTACATCCTTTGTCAAGCTAATATTGCAAAAATCGGTTGTATATATCCGTATCTATGGAGTAATTCAATAAAAAGTACTAATTTGACCGTACAAATAATTGGAATATGTGCTATCCATACCCGACTTGGATCGCAACCAAACCAAAGAAAACGTTTTTCAGGGTAAACTATAAAAAGTGGAGCACATCAGATGAAAAAATATATACTGGGTGTAGAAATCGGGGGTACCAAGCTTCAATTAGCGATCAGTTCCCGTAATGGCGAAATTCTTAATGAACATCAGGGAAGAGTGAATGTCAATGCGGGCGCTCCAGGCATCCGAGAATGGCTTGAAGACCATATACCGGCGATGTTTGCCAGAGCTAGTGACCTGAATGGGGAATTGGTTGCGCTGGGCTGTGGGTTTGGCGGACCGATCGATACTGCAAAGGGCGAGGTTTTGAAATCGGTGCAGATACCCGGCTGGAGCGGCTTTCCGCTAAAAGCCTGGTTTGAGGAGAAGTTCAACTTGCCAACCGTCATCGCCAATGATTCGAATGCAGCCACCTGGGGGGAATATAACAAAGGTAGTGGCAGGGGTAGCCGATATTTCTTTTATACCAACATGGGTAGTGGCGTAGGTGGCGGCATTGTTATTGATGGGCAGTTGTATGACGGTCAAGGATATGGCGCTGGAGAATTTGGGCAAACTTATGTACCGGATTGGACCCATGAGCAGCCAGGCAAGCCCGAAAAGATAGAAAACCTGTGTTCGGGTTGGGCGATTGAAGAACGTTTGCGAATAGCTGGATATGTCCCCCAAGATTCTATACTGATGGAATTGGCCGGCGGTATTGCCCAGGCTATCGATGCTCGCAAGCTGGTGGAAGCGGCACGCGCTGGTGATGAATTCGCATTAAAAGAGATCGATCAAATTGCATATTCAATGGGATTGGGACTCGCGAATATGCTTTGCTTGGTGAATGTGGAAGTGATTGCAATTGGTGGCGGAGTATCGAATATGGGAGATCTACTGATCGTGCCGATCAGAAAATATACGCAGAAATATGAATTCATCAGCAGTCATAACAATTATAAAATCGGTAAGTGTGAATTGGGAGACTCGATTGTACTGGTTGGAGCTATACTGATTGCTAGAGACATTTTCAACCTTTGATAGCTTTCGCTGAATTGCGTGATGTTGTTCTTTACAACTATTACAAACGGATCGAATTGCGGTAAAAATGGTGCAGCCAGGGGGATTTGAACAAAAACGAGTTTGCAGAATACCAAATATCAGGGGATATCATTTGGTATGAAGTATCTACATACTATGGGAGAATATCGGGTAAAATTGGAAAGGTCTCTTGATTCTATTCTGCTGAAGATTATTTTCAAGACGGGGTAGCCTTATTCGAAATATCTATAATTCCGGTGGGATTTACCAAGCTGTGGAAGAGCATGGGTTGCAGTATCTATTCGGTCTGAGGAAGCTCAGCCAGAGATGTGGCGTAGAAAATTTTGGGATAAATGAGCGTGAATGGTCCACAATGACGTCCGAAAAATCCCTGATCGTGGTGTTCGTATAAGATTGACAGCTCGTCCTCTACTCAATTTATGGACATCAGAGCAATTTCGGATAATAATGTTAGAGAAATTTCTTTTGTTTAGGAGTATCCCATGAGCAATAAAGTGAAAGTTGGTATGGTCGGTTCCGGGTTTGTTAGTGATATCCACTATACTGCTATCAAAGATTGGGTGCATAACGCCGAAGTGGTTGCCGTGGCAAGCCCCAATAATGCTGAAATTTTTGCTAAAGAACGCTGCATTCCTGAGGCTTATCGTGACCACTGTGAAATGCTGAAAGACAAGGATATCGATGTTATTGTTGTGGGAATTCCCAACGACCTGCATTACCAGGTTACCGTAGATGCTGCCAAAGCTGGCAAACACGTCATTATTGAAAAACCGCTCTGCATCACACTGGAAGAGGCTGATGAGATGATCGAGACCTGCAATCAGGCTGGAGTTCTCTTGATGTACGCTGAGGAGCTGCTCTTCGCGCCTAAGTATGTTAGAGCGAAAACTCTCATCGACGAGGGGGCCATTGGGGATCCGTTCCTTGCCAAACAGTCTGAGGAGCACCCTGGACCACACATGCCCTGGTTTTGGGATGTAAATCGCTCTGGCGGCGGTGTAATGATGGACATGGGCTGTCACTCCATCGAGTACACTCGCTGGGTGTTAGGCAAGCCTAAGGTCAAAAGCGTCACTGCTTTCATGGATACATATATCCATCAGGATCGCACTGAAGGTGAAGACCATTCTTATACAATCGTCGAATACGAGGATAGAAAAGTCGCTATGCTGGAAAATAGTTGGGCTAAAGGTGGCGGCGTTGATGATCGCTGCGAGATTTATGGGGTGAAAGGCCACACCCGCGCGGATCTCTTGCGTGGAAGTTCACTGCTCACTTACTCCGAAGAAGGTTATGGTTATGCTGTAGAAAAATCCGGGGTCACTAAAGGCTATACCTTCACCATGTTCGAAGAAATTTGGAATTACGGCTTCCCGCAGGAAATGCAGCATTTCATCAATTGTGTGCTCGGCAAGGAAACTTGTATGGAAACCGGTGAGGACGGTCGTGAAGTATTGAAAATCATTTATGCTGCCTACCAGTCAGCCGGGGAGGGGCGCAAAATTTTCTTTCCATATGACCCGCCATCGGCAGCAAAACCAATCGACTTATGGAAACAAGGAAACTAGCATAATGACAACCGCACTAAATAGTAAGACGATTACGTATGAACAACTCGCCAAGGTGATAGATCATTCTCTACTCAAACCTGAATTAATCGAAGCAGATATTATTGAAGGGTGCGAGCTAGCTCACCGTTACCATGTTGCGACAGTTTGTGTAAAACCTTGCCATGTCAAGCTGGCTGCTGAAGCGCTCAAAGATTCGGATGTGTTGGTCAGCACGGTTGTGGGATTCCCGCATGGTAGCAACCTGACTGCGGTCAAGGTGGTTGAGGCTGAATTGGCCATGGATGAGGGTGCTAAGGAACTTGATATGGTGCTCAATATCGGCCAATTGCGTTCTGGTCAATATGACTATGTGCGCAATGACGTGAAAGCAGTTTGTGATGTTGCTCACGAACGTGAAGTGAAAGTAAAAGTTATCTTTGAGAATGCTTATCTCACCGATGAAGAAAAAGTGACTGCTTGCAAATTGTGTGAAGAAGCCGGGGTTGATTGGGTAAAAACTTCCACGGGTTTCGCACCGAGCGGGGCAACGCTTGATGATCTGCGCCTGATGAGGGCCAATGTCAGCGAAAGGGTGCAGGTGAAGGCTGCCGGTGGGGTTCGGACACTGCCCGCATTGCTCGAAGTCATCGATGCAGGTGTCACACGCAGTGGTGTTACCGTCACCGCTTTGATCCTGGATACGTTCAAAATGCAGCAAGATGACCAGGAGATAGAAACCCCATCTG
>DAOVCZ010000278.1 GCA_030669775.1 Chloroflexota bacterium
ATACCGGCGGCTCGATCCGCATCCCAGCATCTTTGAGTGGTGTGGTTGGTTTGAAGCCTACATTTGGACGGGTCAGTCTGCGAGGGGTGGTGCCCTTAAGCTGGAACCTGGATCATCCTGGGCCAATGGCACGCCGAGTAGAAGATACTGCATTACTCCTTCAGGTCATCGCCGGATATGATCCTAAAGACCCTGTTTCGGTTGATATGGATGTGCCTGATTACCCAGCTCAGTTAAATGGTAATGTGCGCGGCTGGCGAGTAGCGCTGGCTGAAGATCCCTTTTTCACCAAGGCGGATGCGGATGTTTTAGCTGCCGTGCGTGCTGCGGCAGAAGTTTTCGCCAGCCTGGGCGCACAGGTCATTCCGGTGGAATTCCCTGGCGCCTATGAGGCTGCAAAGGATAATGGGCTGATGACCACCAGTGATGCGGCGGCTTTTCACCAGGAACGTCTTACTGATCTGCCCGAGAAGTTTGGAGAAGATATCCGCCAGCGTTTGGAGATAGGCGCGGCTTACACTTCCAGCGAGTATAGTCTCGCACGCAGAAATCAGACTGTCTTACGCCGCAAGGTTGAACAATTTTTCAATGAATATGATCTCCTGCTAACTGCGACCACGCCGATCGCTGCTCCACTGCTGGAAGGCCCAGATGCGGTTGAACAAGCGCGCACTCTGACCCGATTCACAGCCCCCTTCAACTTTAACGGTTTACCGGCGATTTCGCTTCCCTGCGGATTTACTGAGCAGGGTCTGCCAATTGGCTTACAAATCGTCACCCGCCTCTGGGGAGAGGCTGCATTATTGCGAGCTGCCCAGGCTTATGAAAGTGCAACTGAATGGCACCAGCGCCGACCGGATTTGAGTGGGTAATACACCTTCTTGTGGAAATTAGAATCTCGTTGGCATCCTTTCAAGAAAAGACTATTCTGCGTAATTTGATGCAGTATTACCTGTATGAATTCAGCGAATTAGATGGTGTGGTGATGAATGAATCAGGCGTGTTCGATTACCATTATATGGATCACTATTGGACTGAGCCTGATCGATACCCGTTTCTTGTACGAGTAGATGGTAAACTGGCCGGGTTTGCCCTGCTGAGAAGGGGGACATATTTTCCCCGTCAAGAAGACCAAACTGAAACGCCGATGATTATTGCCGAGTTCTTTGTAATGAAGAACTACCGCCGGAATGGAGTGGGGACCCAGGTCGCGTTTCAGCTCTTTGATCGCTTCCCGGGGCGCTGGGAAATTGCCCAAGAATCCAATAACATTGAGGGGCAAGCCTTTTGGATGGAGGTGATTGGTGATTATCGAGGGGGTGATTATGTAGAGTTTGTATTAGATGATTCAAACTGGGAAGGACCGGTGCAAGTCTTCGATAATTCCACCTATCTGGTGGATTGAATCAGAAAGGTCTCAAGGAATTTCCAGACTCTACTGGGCTACCAATACTTTAAGTAAACAGCAATATTGATGAAGATGGATTAATCAAAGTTTTCCTCTGGGAAAATCTTAGGCTTTATCCTGGACGAATTTATATTTTCTATTCATACCTGAGCAGTCGCAGGGCATTCAAAGCGACGGCAATTGTGCTGCCCTCATGTATGACAATCGTGATCCCCAGCCCAGCCCATCCAGAAAGTGCGGCGATCATCAGGAAAGCGATCACTCCCAAAGCGATCACCAGATTCTGGATGATCAGGCTGCGAGTCGCGCGGCCTAAACCGACGGCAAAGGGCAGCTTCACGAGCTCGTCAGCCATTAAAACCACATCTGCAGTTTCCAAGGCTACATCTGTGCTGGCTCCACCCAGAGCGATCCCCACCGTTGCATTGGCCAGGGCTGGAGCATCGTTGACACCATCCCCAACCATGCCTGCCTCCTGGTACTGTGAAACAAGTGAGTGGACCGCGGCAACTTTGTCCTCCGGCATTAACTCGGCACGGACTTCATCAAACCCAACTTGATCAGCAATATGGGATGCAACCTGCCGGTTATCTCCTGTCAACATCACTGTGTGTTGGATGCCCAGATCTTGCAATTCTTCAATTGTAGATTTAATGTCCGGGCGTACTGTATCCGCAACAGCCAACAGCCCTAGCAATTCCTTTCCAAGGCTGACTGCCATGGTGGTTTTCCCTTGTGCGGCTAACGATTCACTTTGCGCCAGGATTGCGGGAGGGATCTGAAAACCTGTTTCATAAAGTCTTCGTAAACTACCTATCCAAACAGGTTGATCCTTGAAATCAGCCCGCATACCGCTTCCGGTCAACGACTCTACTTTACTGATCTCGGGTAAGGTCAGCTGGCGTTCTTTTGCCTCCCGGACGATGGCTTTGGCAATTGGGTGTGCAGAGCGGGTCTCGATGGCTGCTGCCAGGGCGAGCAGTTCTGCCTCGTTCACTGTGTTGATTGAGAAGATGTCCGTAAGCTGCAGCTCGCCATGGGTGATTGTGCCGGTTTTATCAAAAGCCATCGCTTTAAGCTGCCCCAGATTTTCCAGGTGAACTCCTCCTTTAACCAGTACACCGTTCCGGGCAGCCTGAGCTACACCAGCCATGATCGCAGCGGGAGTGCCCAGTGCCAGTGCACAAGGCGACGCTGCCACGAGCAGCACCATAGCTCGGGCGAACGACTCGCTGATTGGTACACCAAATAAAGGTGGAATGAGAATCAACAGCAGGTCACCGATCAACACCAGCGGTACAAACCAGCGCATGAAGCGTTCGGTTAACTGTTGGCTCGGCGATTTGCCAGCCTGTGCCTGTTCGACCATTTGTGTGATCCGGGCCAAGGTGCTGTCTTTTGCCAGACGGGTAACCTGTATTTCTAGCGCTCCTTCTCCATTCAAAGATCC
>DAOVCZ010000244.1 GCA_030669775.1 Chloroflexota bacterium
GTCACGGCTAAGATCGTCTTCACCGTCGACAATGGCGAAGAATTCGGCGGAAAGTCTTGGATGAAGATCAGAGACTTGCGTAAACTGATTTCTGGCTTTGGCTGCCGAATGATCCAAAACCACAAAGGTCATCCCGAAGAAAATGCCCATCTGGAGCGCTCCCACCGCACAGACGATGATGAGTTCTACCGGCTTAGGTCCTTGCGCTTCGATAGCGAACAGCACCTTCTGGATGAAGCCTTGCATTTTATTTATTACTACAACAATGTCCGAGAGCATTCTTCATTGGACTACTCAACCCCTTTCGCTCATCTCAAACATCAGCTTCCTGATGTCAATGACAATATCCGTTTCTTCCAGCCTTTTATTCTTGATGATGTCTCTGTCAAACTAGGCCCCTGGAGTGGATACAATCTCCTGGCTCAGCACTAAATACAAATTCTCTTAATGATTTTCGTTCTCGTAAGTTCCACGCACCCAGTCGCCGACCAGCCAATAGCGAAAATCCTCGCCATGACTGCATTGAATGCCGGCGTATACGCCGTATACCAGTGATCCCAATGGCACAACTAACAGGAATAAGGTTGCCAATAGGGAAAAAGGAACGCACAATAATCCAATCAGGAATATAGATAGTGCGAGGGTTATCAACCAGATCGCGCCGATCACCAATCCGACTCCTACCCAAACAACCAATTGGAAGATGGTGTACTGCAACGATTGGTAGGCGATGTAGCGCGAACGATCCTTGTACACCAGGTAAATGATCAAAGCGACGACCGGTCCAAGGAATCCAGTGAAAAGGTTGAGCAAAATGCTCAGGTGGGACAACATAGCCCAGTTATGTTCTTGGGAGGGGGAAATAGGTTCTTCAGCTGGAGGAGGTAATTGTTCTGGGGGAGATTCACTATTTTCAACCAAGACTTCCTCAGCTTCGTTGGTTTCTTCAACCTGATCGGATTCTTTTTTTTCTTCGTCAGTGGGCATGTGTCTCTCCTTTACGCATTGAACAGTGGATGGAATAGAAAAATGTTCCGGGAGTACCTTGAAATGTATTATTACCTGGAAAGGCGGTTAAGCAGTGGAATTGTATTTTTGTTCACATTGTACTCTAGATTATCGAGGGTCACTCATTGGTTGTCAACAATGTGATTAATTGTTCAAGTGTTTCCCATGGGTCTGCCCTGAGCATGATCAAATACGAGGCTTCTCCAGAAAATTTTATGATCTTCAAGGGTGCGAATATGAGCAGCTTGGTGATGTCCGCTTACGAACTGGAGAATTATGATCGCCTTGGTTTTGTGATCACCCGCCTGGATATGAACGAAATCCAAGATCCGGTTGGTGGGTATGAGATCAATCTGGTCCCTGTGAACGAAAAGTAATTATTGGTTGAGGGTAATTAATCTGAATATCCAAGCAAAGATTCTCGAATGGCGAACCCAATTTGGGATCCAATTCGGGATTGGATATTACCAGGTGAGAATAAATAGCAGAGTAAACAGACTGCTGACGAATAACTGGCGGAAACCGATCGCAGTCGGCCGCGTACCAATCGCTGGATTGAGAGTGCCCCAAATTGTCTCTCCCCACTGCAAAGCATAAGGGAGGATTAATAGGGGCGCGACCAGATTGATCATTGCCAAAGCAGCTACGAAAATCAGATTGAAGGTGGTATAGATTATTGCACGGCGTCCCATCTTCAATCGATTTTTGATATCTGGGAGGACGTCCAATTCTCGCTGTTCCAATCGCAGGTACGCGTGGACAATCGAAGCCGCAGATTGCAGCCAGGTGAGGACCAGCAACAGCCAACCGATGGGATCGAGATTGCCAACACCGATCCAATATCCAGCAGGGGCTGCCATGGCGAGCACCCCGCTGCCAACAATTTCAACACCCATTCTGCGGCGTTCGGCACGCTTGCTGACCAGATATAAATGCCAGACAAAGACCGGAATTCCCGGCAAAACCAGGATAAACAGGTAGGCAAAGCCCTGAATTATTAACCCTGCCAGACCTACTGCGCCAATCAAGCCGTAAACCGCAATCCAGAACCATGCTGCTGCCAGATCGCGTCGATTTCGTCTGCCGCTGTAGATCTTAACTGCAATAGTTACTGGTTGGCGGATAAGGAATGCTGCCAGGGTCGCGATAACAAGGTAAATGGTCGCCAAACTCCAACTGCCGCCTGCGAAGAGACCGATCAGCAGTGGGCTGAGTAGGAAAACCCACGAGCCATGATCGCTGGGTAAGGCAACATGGCGGAGAAATAAATTGTTTCTATTTAAAGATGCGGTCATAGGGTTTCAATGTAATTTCCCCGATTATATTGCAGGATAACCGATTAACCCAGGTATTTTGTCACCAACCAGGGTGGAAGTCTTGCATAATCCATTCTTGGGAATATGATAACCAAGCCATGAATTAGATATTCTGCAGGACGATGCCCAGTACGAATGCAACAATCACAAACACTATAACCCAGAGTGTTAAACTTCTCAGCTTCTCCACTCCCAAACCAGCGCCAACGACCAATCCGGCAATACCGGTTTCAATTGTTTGACCGACGAACCAACCTGTCATTAAAAGTAATGGCGCAGTGGATATCGAAATCAAGCTGATGGTCAGAGCTCCCCAAATCAGGGCTCCTAATTTCAATCCGAAAAGGAATCCAGCCTGCCAGCTGGCGATCTTGAGTCGAACCATCAGCCAGACAGCCAAAATGACTAATATTAAGAATGAGAGATAGCCAACGGGGATTAATACAAATGCGCGTTCAGGGGGGAGCAGGAAAGGATGGGGGTTGGCATACAAAGGGGCAAGGATGCTGGCATGCAAGAGAAAATCAAATCCAATCACACAGAGCCATGCGAGTACCGTGATACCTGTTAATCGCCAAAATGATGTTTTTTCCATATTTACTCTCGCTACGAGGTGGAATTAAAATTATTTATTGAAAAGAGACCATTTTTCCCTGGGATATTATCAGCTGGTCTACAAATTAGTCTCATCATGATTATCAAGTGATGGAATCTTCAAAAAAGTGGTTGTCTGATGCAATCAGATCATGTCTTCCGGATTGATTTCGAGCAATTCCTTTCTTACGCGCAAGCGGGGGATTTGTAAGGGCGGTTTGACCTGACTGGCGATAAGCAGGTGAAAATTCGGCGGTAGATAATCGATCAAATATGCGACCATTGCATGGACATTCGGTTCATGAATAAATTGATAGTTGTCCAAGATCAGTAAGCGATCTCCTTCGAGGGGGATCAAGGTATTGATCAACTCAATTATTACACCTTCAAAAGCCGGGGACAGATCTGCGCTTGATTTACCGATCGGAATATTTCCAGGTGGAGTAACC
>DAOVCZ010000133.1 GCA_030669775.1 Chloroflexota bacterium
ATAATTGTTCCCAATTTTCGGCAGAGAAACGTACATGTGAACTAATGTTTCTGGAGGAAAATCTACAATTGGCCTGAATCCTCCCAATTGGATAACAGATCCAAATATGCTGGATCTTGATAACGTTTGAGTTCAAATGCAGCTGCATAACTTGGATGATCTGTACCCAGCAAGTGGAGAGCGAGAAGTTCACCAGCAGCTAATGAAGCCATCAAGCCATATCCGGATAGTGCTCCGAGAACCCAGGTGCCTTCGACAGGTAGCGGACCGATCAATGGACGATTTTCTTTAGTTTTCGTGTAATAACCACCGTCCATAAGCGGTCTGGGCGGTTTATCGAAATAGTGCTTCAATTCTGGGATCATTGTCGCCAGACCGCGCAGAGCGATGTCTGGATAATCACTATCCAGTGGAGGCGGCAAAACCGGATCAACTTCTAAGGTGTGATATTCCCATAGCATGAGAATTATTGGGCTGTCCTCGAGTCCTTCGGGACGGGTGTGGACTCCTGGTGGAAATTCTTCCAGCAACCAGCGGGTGTCTTGATCCTCGGCCAGAAATGCACTCTCTTCCTTTGACCAGGGCAATTTTTGGGCGTCATTCCAAATTAATAATGGAGCTTCCCTGGGGATGATTTTCAGGTGATCAGCGGTCGAGACTTTAAAATGCAGCTCACAATATACTGGGAGCTGGACGTCGAGTGTCTCTGAAATTTGGCTCAGAAATGGACCAGCAGCGTTAACAAAATGGTGTGTTTGGATGCGTTCTCCTCCCTCTAGATGGACTGCACGAACCCGTCCATGCTCAAGATCGACCCCATTAACTCGCTCCTCGAGCAACTGTACTCCGTGAGTTTTTGCTTGAGCGAGAAGCAGGCTGCCAAGCTGTTGAGCACTGAACCAACCCGCCCGGCGAATGTGCAAGCCAGCGATGGCCTTCTCAGTGATGTATGGATAATGCCGCCGGAGCAAGTTTCGATCGAGGATCAAATCTGCACCATCTGGACTACCGGTAAATCCATGTGGTTCAGGTGGAATGTATTGAGAGTCGCTTGAGTCCCCTCTGAATATTCGCAGCGGACCCGCTCCAAGCCGTGAGGTTTCCTCGGCGTTAGCAAGCATCGAGGGGATTTTTTCTGGATTACCAGTTAAGTATAAATACCCACGGCGGTTAAGATGGAATTCATTGCCGGTTGTATGTGCCAGGTCTTCGATTAGATCAATGCTGCGGTTCATCAGGCTGACCATGGCGTCGCCTGGTCCTGGCCACCAGTTGCGGTAGCACTCAGTGGATTTATCACTGGTCAAACTCAACGGAGGACGTTCGTCGATCAGGAGAATATCCTTCAATCCGTGCTGAACAGCGAGGTTGTACGCCGCGCTGATTCCTGCAATTCCTGCGCCGCAGATGACTACATTTTTTCGATCCATGAATAGTTAGCCATCCAGGCGTACATAAATCCGTTTGTTTATTTTGCCCTTGCTCTTATAGTCTACAATCTCGATCCGGCCAACTTCAGATGTATTGTTGACATGGGTGCCGCCATCCGCTTGCAAATCGAGACCTTCAATTTCAACAACCCGTACTTCCTGGATACCCTCGGGGAGTAAATTAATTTTGGTGCGGATCAAATCTGGGATCTGGAAAGCTTCATCGCGCGGCAGAATATCCACCCTGACAGGGCGAGCATTGTCAACCTCCTGGTTGATGGCGGTTTCTATGGCCTGCACCAAGTCCTTGTGCATCGTCTCGAATTCGAAATCCATCCTGCCTGACATTGGTTCCATCGATCCTCCGGTTACTGAAGAACCGTAGTCCCGGAAAATTACTCCACACAAGATATGCATGGCAGTGTGAGTGCGCATTAGCTGATAACGGCGATCCCAGTCGATCTTCCCGCTAACAGTCAGACCAATTTGTGGTAAGGGGAACTCACTGTCAATGATGTGCAAGATGTCTGGCCCAACTTTTCGAGCTCGCTTGACCCAGTAATCCGATTCTTTAACTGTTAACTGGCCTGAATCTGCTGGTTGTCCGCCGCCTCCAGGATAAAACGCGGTTTGATCTAATATAATGGCGTTATTCTCGGGATCAATCCTGGTGATTATCCCCTGAAATTCTTGGATGTAGCTATCTTTCTGGTATAGAAGTTCGGTCATAAGCATCCCTCTTTTTTCTAAATAATCTTGGAGATAGGAACCAGTATACAGAATAATTTCCAGCTACGCAAGACTTTGTGATCTCGCAGGTGGAAAAGATCAAAAATAAGAAAATTGATCTGGAAGCTTTCGTAAAATCTATCGATTATCTGCTAAAATACTTCATACCCAATAGCCCCATGATAGATGAGTGTATCATTTAGTAATGATAAATGTCTCGGAGGTAGTGGTAATCCAAAATGCTTGAGGCAGTGCATCTCTAAAGCAGACTGATAATCGTTTAAAGTTATCCCCAAAGAGTTTATTGTCTAATCACCTGTTAGGAAGGATTATTGACATGAATACGATACAACCTGAACCAAATTTACAAATCGCGCACACTTGGTGGCGGAAAATAAAACTATCTTATGTACCAGATCAGGAATCCCCTCTACTTGAAGACTTTACAGAGAACCTGCTTGATCGCTTTCGTAATGCCGGACACAATGTTTATGATCAGCCAGGTCCGGGTACTGAGGTATTAATGACCACCTCCCAATTTAATCAACCAATCCGCTGGCGTGATGCGATGATCTTCAATGCCCGGCGACGTTTCAACTTGGACCACTCACCGACAATTTTCACGATTGTGCAGGCTACCCCAGAGGAAGTGCAGGAAAAATTAGACTATTTTGAACAGGTGTTGAAGAAAGATCCACCTGATCCGATGGATTTTGCTTTACCTGGTCTGGGACCAGAGGCGTATCAAACCTTGTACGAGCAGGGAAAGCGCGGCGGACCAATACTGGCATTGTTGCGGACAGTCCAGACCCAGGCAATGAGTTTTCGGGTGGTGCTGGTAGTTGGTCATCAGAAAGCTGAGCAGGCATACGTTTTTGACTTAGTTGGTGCCCATCCAAGGATCGATGCCTCCGATCCAGATTTGTTTTATAAAGATATCATGGGAAGAATCGTCACCGCCATGAGCACGAATGAGATCACAGAACACCAATTAGTTGGTGACCCAATTTCGAAAGAGGTTTGGGATTCACTCGAAACTCCAGCTGCTATGCAGAGAGCTGGTTATGAATTGGGCCAACGTCAATTTTTCACTGAAATGGTGTTGGTTACAAATCTGGCAACAGTGCCATCGGTACCGGATGCCATTGCCAGCCAATATAGTGAAGGCTGTTTTGCTACCTGGGATCCTGAGATTAATGCCCTGGTTACCACAGTAACAGGTAGTGCACGCCCGGTTGTCAAGGATAATCTTACCGATGATGAATTAGCGATCATTATCGGTGTCCGTCCGGATGGCAAAGGTGCCTTGATTAATAATGTGGAAGGCAAACGGAATGATCCTCCATCTTCAGAAGCGGTAGAGCTGATTGAGATGGATAAAGATTTACCGAAAATTACGCTAGATGATGGGTTTGAGGTGCCTGTCTCCAGATCAAAACTTCATGGACATCGTGGGGTGTCAGCCTACAACCCTCAACATGTCGAGCATGTATTTCTGGAAGAACCATATTATCACTACCCTGTTTCATGCTCTACCGAAGCACAGGCTCACGCAATTCATAACGCATTCTCAAGGTCAGTAGCTCTGCAAGATCCAAGTGATCCTCGAGAGGTTGTCTTTACCATCTTACCGGGACATGGCATCGTGATCGCCGAAAAATGGGTACCAGGCAAGGAACCCTTCCAGGTCATGTGGGAGTATATGGATGAGGGTTGGTTGGTGATCGATAATATGGTGCCTCAAGGGGTCTTGACCTTCAAACCGGATGGGAATGGGTTGATGATTCTCCATATTGAGTAATCCATGTCCGATGAATATTATCGACAACGTGCTGCACGCAGGGGACGCATGTATTGGATTATTGGGGGTGTTATCTTAGTTATTGTATGTGTTGTGGCTGGTGTGATCAGAAGTTACCAGGATTCATGCACAGGAAGTTTCGATCGTTCTCCTCAGGCTGTGATTGAAAGTTATACCCAGGCAGTGCTTGAGGGAGATGTTTCTGGAGTGACAAATTGCTGGCAGCATGATCCGTTCTTCGAGACTGATACGGGCTGTTCAGAGATGTGCCTCTCTAAAGTCTATGGCAGCCAATTTCAAGTCAATGATGTTGAATTTGGCGAAAGTTATGCGACTGATGATGGCAGATTGAATATGGATGTTAGGGTTTCAGCTTTTTGTCAAGATAGTGACCAGAATTACACTGCAGAGATCACATTGGATACCGTTGGGCAAAACTATCCCTGGAAACACTGGCATATTGTTTACAGCACTTTCGGTGGCACTGTGACTGAGCCCTGGTGTAAGTAAGGAAGGGGAGAATATTCTGGGGAAAGGTGGTGAGATCGTGCTCTCAGAACAGAGTGAATCCCAAAATATCCTGAGCAGATCAAATCGATATCCTCAAATTTCTCAAGCAAATAATACCCCGAACCAGGGGTATTTTATTAATCTATTCTCACCTAGAAATCTCTGGAGCGAATAGCATCAACAGCACACAGTCTTTTGATAAGAGAATCTATCTCAGTATTGCTTCCCTGGCAGCGGCCGCCTTGATGCTGGAAAGTACCTTGACCCGATTGCTTGCTGTCGCACAATACTATCACTTTGCATTCCTGGTGGTCAGCCTGGCTTTATTGGGTTTCGGAGCCAGTGGTTCCTTGTTGAGTATCTTCCCTGGTTGGTTTAAGAATGGCAAAATCCATAATGGGAGAGAAAAACTAGAGCGGCTGTTGATGATCTCTGGGCTCGGGTTTACTGCCAGTGTGGGATTTTCTTATTTTGTGGTGAACTGGCTTCCTTTTGACAGTTACAGTATCGCCTGGGATTCCCGGCAGGTGTTGTATTTTGGTCTCTACTACCTGGTACTGACCATTCCATTTGTTTTTGCGGGTCTGGGAATCGGTGCTGGGCTTTCAAGCGGCCTTGGAAAGAGCAATCTGATCTATGCAGTAAACCTGATGGGATCCGCTGCGGGTATTCTCCTGGCTTTGATCGTGATGCAGCTGGCAGGTGTGCCTGGAGCTTTATTGGCAAGTGGAATGATTGGTCTCATAGCAGTACTGGGATCAAGTTATCAAGGTCCAAAAATTTTAAATGCGCTCGTGTTGACCGCTTTGGTGGTTGGAGCGGTCTTTTTGCTGTTCATTTCGGCGATCAACAGCAGATATCTAGCACCCATTGGGGTGACAATTTCCCCCTACAAAGGGCTTCCTTATGCGCTGCGGATACCAGGCTCCGAGAAGCTATTCGGTGCATGGAATGCTATTTCTAGATTGGATGTGGTCGCTGGTGCGAGCACCAGGGTGATGCCCGGATTGAGTTATACCTATCCGGATAATCCACCACCACAGTTAGGGATGGCGATCGATGCGGACACATTGCAACCGGTAACACTGATCGAACCACAGAATTTTTCAGCAGCTGACTATCTGCCAGAAGCAGTTGCCTTCCAAATAAATCCCCAAGCAGAAGTATTGGTTTTGGAATCTGGAGGTGGATTAGGGGTGCTACAAGCCTTGGCCGGAGGTGCGAGCAAGGTGACAGCTGTCGTGGATAACCCATTAGTGCTGGAGGCAATTTCGCATACTGTCCCAACGAATGACGTGTATGCATCTGAGCGAGTGGATGTCAAGATAGAATCCAGCCGGGTTTATTTAGAATCAGGTAGAAAGGAATTTGATGTTATCTTCTTACCGCTCAACGATCCATACCGACCTGTTGCCAGTGGCGCGTATAGTCTGGCTGAAAATTTCACACTATCTGTTGAATCCTTTTCAGAAATGATCTCGCATTTGTCAGAGAATGGTGTTC